>VGFB01000449.1 GCA_016869015.1 Armatimonadota bacterium | reverse complement strand
CGGCGGGCCGCTCGGCAGGAACACCGTGTCCATCGGAGCCGGAAGCCCCAACTTGCTCGACAGCCGCGCCACCTGCCGCTCTGCATACCAGTTCAGGGACAGGGCGCTGGCCGCCTCCTGCCAGACCTTCAGCGCGCCAGGCAGGTCCCCCTTCGCCTCGTAGATGGTTGCCTTCAGGTGCAACCCGATGCGGTCCTCCGGCTCCACGTTCAGGTAGTACTGAACGGCCGTCAGGGCCTCCTCGTGCTTCCCCTGCTCCATCAGACGCCACGCCGGCAGGTACCGCTCGCGGATCGTGTAGATCGCCCCGCGAGCCGTGCCGTCCGCCGGGTTCTGCTTCATGCAGTAGTCATACCAGTCGAGCGCCTTGGGGATGTCCGGCTTCCGCTCGAACATGTGCCCCAGCTGCCGGGCGATGTACTCCGGATGCCGGAAGGTCAGGGTCGCCTCCGCCCACTTCGCCGCCTCCTCATACTCCTTCATCTTGTCGAAGTAGGTCCACGAGAGCTCGAAGTACAGTTCGTAGGTGCCGGGGTTGTAGCTGATCCCCTCGGTAAGGTAGTTGATCCCTCGCTGAATGAACTCCCCCTGCATCGGGTAGTTGTGCGCGTGCTCCGCCTCATAGGACAGGTTGTAGGCGTAGTGCCAGCCCGCAAACGTCCATGGCTCCAACCAGTGCGGATCGAGCAGCGTGACGGTCCGCATCACGTCCTCGGACTCGCCCGTCTGCCCGAACGTCGACGCCTGCCCCATGTCCCACAACCGCTGCATCTTCAGCCACAGGAAGTTGGCCGCGACGCCCCGGAAGCTCCCGAGCATCGCGCCGGCAAGTATGCCCGTCACCGCCGTCGGACGGAACTCCACGATCTTGGTGATCGGCGTGGGTCGGTTATACCCGTAGATCAGCCGGTGTTGCGAGACCCAGTCGTCGATCGGCTGCAGCGCCATCCACGCCAGGAAGATCGCGAAGATCCCGAAGATGAGCCTCTCCCGCCTACCCATCGTCTCAACTCCCGGAAATCAGGGACAGGCACCCAGTAGTTCACGGCCAACCCGGCGCTAGAACTCCCGATAACTGAAGAACACGCACGCCAGCGCCACCAGCACCAGTGAGTAGAGCACCCCATGCCCGGCCGTCATTCCCACCATCTCCCAGTACACCGGGTCGTGGGTCAGGATCTTCTCCCGGATGTCGAAGTGCTCGAAGTGGGGGATCAACCGGTACATGACCCACGAGAACGTCTTGAGCACCGGATTGACGATCTGCACGTGGGGATCGTTGAACGTCGCCATGTGATGGAAGTAGGACGCCAGCTGCCCCGCGAAGTACATGGTGAGGCTGAGCACCGCGCTGAAGATCCAGGAGGCGACCGTCGAGACCGTAATGGCGATGGAGCTCAGGAGCATCATCTCAAAGAGGATGAGCAGCGTGGCCTTCAGCACGTTCGCAGAGGTCTCCTGCAGCGACAGGGAGAGCCCAACCGCCTGGGCCTTCGCGACCAGCTGTGGCGCCTTCAGGTGGAACACCACGAAGAACGCCACGCCCATCACCACCAGGAAGGAGGCCACGGTGATCCAGGCGCCCAGGAACTTCCCGATCACAAACTCACTTCGCCGCACGGGCTTGGCCAGGATCACATCCACCGTCTTCTTATCCACCTCGTCCGCGATGAGTCGCGAGCCCAGGAAGACCGCGATCAGCATCCCGCACAGGCGGATCGACCCCAGCCCTACATCCAGCAGCATGTTCAGCTCGGCGCTGGGGCTGAGCGTCGCGAAGAACGACGACAGCCCGATGAGGATCACGGCGAAGATCAGCACGACGTTCATGAAGCGCCGGCGACGCGCCTCAAAGAACGTCGCCCCCGCCACCCGCAGGATGGCGCGGAGGTTCGGCTGAAGCAGGAGAACGGCCGCCAGACCCAGCAACACGAGCGCCAGAGCGCCCAGCGGCAGACGCAGACCCCCGACATTCAGCACGGCCAACGCCACCAACCCGATCGCCACCAACCCCAGCACGATCGCCAACGAA
The DNA here is from genome assembly GCA_016869015.1 of Armatimonadota bacterium. Lineage (GTDB taxonomy): Bacteria > Armatimonadota > Zipacnadia > Zipacnadales > VGFC01 > VGFC01. The sequence goes on along the minus strand of VGFB01000449.1, from coordinate 2,617 downwards.
CGAGCGGCCACTCCCGACGAGCGCTTCGTTTCCATCAATCAATCACCCGCCTGGCCTTCCACGACGTCGATGAAGACTTCCTCGAGCGTCCGGCGATCCGGGCCCACCTCGAGGATCTCGCTCCCGTCTCCGGCCGCCAGGCCGGCGATCTCCAGCGCCTGTCGCTGGTCCGCCGCCTTCACCACCACCACGCCCTCCTCATCGGGGCCGACGATCTCCGTCGCCGCGCTCTCCACCTTCGCCCGCGTCTCCGCCGAAAGCCCCGTCGTCCGCACCCGGTAGCCCGCGCCGGCCTGCAGCACCTCGTCGATCGGGCCCTCCAGCTTCAGCTGGCCCCGACTGACGATCGCCACCCGGTCGCACATCGGCTCCATGTCCTTCAGCAGGTGCGAGCACAGGAACACCGTCTTCCCCCGCGCCCGCAGATCGAGCACGATGTTGCGCATCTGGATCGCGCCCATCGGGTCCAGACCCGCCGTCGGCTCGTCCAGGAAGATCAGGTCCGGGTCGTTCAGCAGCGCCTGCGCTACGGCCACCCGCTGGCGCATCCCCTTCGAGTACTCGTGCACCCGGAAGTGCGCCCGATCCGCCATCCCCACCAGCTCCAGCAGCTCCGCGATCCGCTGCTCCAGCGCCGGGCCTCGCAGCCCGAACAGCGTGCCGTAGAAACGCAGCAACTCCGGGGCGTTCAAGTGATCGTAGAAGTAGGGACCGTCGGGCACGTAGCCGATGCGCGCCTTGTACTCCGAACTGCCCAGGGGATGGCCCAGAACCTCACCCGTCCCCGCCGTGGGGAACAGCAGCCCGAGGAGGAGCTTGAGCGTGGTGGTCTTGCCCGCGCCGTTTGGCCCGACCAAGCCATAGATCAGGCCCTCGGGGACTTCCATCGTGAGGTCGCCGATGCCCTTATGGGTACCGCGAATGCCGATGCGGTAGACCTTCGTCAGCCCTTCCGTACGAATGGCAATGCCTATCTCGCCCACCTCCAACTCTCGCGGGGCCGTGCTACGGTTTGCCGCCGCCGCCCCCCGGTTCGGATCGCACTATTGCTAACGCAGGCCGGTCGCGAAATTGTTCCCTCCCGAATCGCACAACGGCGCCGGCTCTCCCGAGCCGACGCCGCCGTCCGTGCCCGCCGCTCTCCCGAGCGGCGCCGTGCCGTCGTCGTTCTCCCCTCTCCTTCAGGAGAGGGGCCGGGGGTGAGGCCGCGCCGTCACACCTCTTTGGCCTTGGTCTCCGGCTCCTCGGCGGCCTTCTTGTCGGCGCGGGCTTCCTTCTCTTCCTGGCTCATGAGCCCTCGCGTTTCCCGCGCGTCGTCGTCGTAGGACTCGACGAACTCCCCATCTCCGAGCATCTCCCGCGCCATGGTTCCGGCGCTGTAGCCCAGCTTGTTCAGCGAGTTCGTCGCCTCGGCGCGCACGGTCATGGAGGACGGATCGGCGGTCCGGCCCTTGAGCGCGCCGATGGCCCGCCGGCTCCCGATCTCGCCTAGAATCCAGCAGGCCTTGGTCCGCACGGCGGCCTCGAGGTGCATGTCGCCGACGGTCTGGCTGAGCTGTTCGATGACGGGGTTCTGTTCGCTCTTCTTGGCGTTCGGGTGTTCGGACTCCCACTCGCGGCCCTTGAGCACCAGGGCGTTGCCCGCCTGTTCCAGCAGGTCGGGATCACCCTCCAGCGTCTCCACCAGCAGCTCGACCGTTCGCTCGTCCTCGTAGTCCTTCAGGAAGTCCACGGCTGCCTGGCGTTCGGCGACCTTCATCGAGTCGAGCTTGTCCTGCTGCTCCTCGATCGGGTCCAGCGCGCAGCCGGCCGCCCAGACCAGGAGACCGGCGAGGGTTAGCCACAGCATCGCCTGACGCATCGACATTCAGTTGCCTCCCGTGCCGCCGGCACTGATCAGCGCGGCCTTCGGCTGCGCCCCCTCCGGCCCGGGCTCGGTCTCGGCATAGGCCACATGGCGCGCGCTGCAGGCCGTGCGCGCCGCCTCCCGGACCCAGTAGCCCGACTCGCCCAACTCGCCCAACTCCTGCGCCATTTCCACCAGCTTCGCGTTCAGCGCGTCATCCAGCAGCTTCAGGTCGTCGCCGAAGCTTGCGTGCTTTGCGAGCGCCCGGGCCGCGAACATCCGGACCGTGGCATCCCCGTCGTCCAGAGCGCGCTGCAAGCACATCGCCATGTCCTTCGCGTGGTTTGGCGCCGGGGCCGCCGCCGTCTCGCCTCCTGCCGGCGCCTCGGCGCCCTCCTCGGGCGGTCCGGGCGTCTCCGACAGGTCCTCCAGCGCCATGCACGCCCGCTGTCGAACCAGCGCCGCCGGCTCCACTTCCTCCTTCGTCGCCTCCAGGATCGCCGGCAACGCCTCGTCCACGCCCGTCAGACCCAGCAGCAGCACCGCCTGCCCGCGCAGCTCGATCTCGTCGTCGGCCGGAACGGGCTCCTCCGGAACGGCGTCCTCGGCCGGCTCCTCCTCCTTGACGGCCTCCTCCTCCTCTTCTTCCTTCACCTTCCCCGTGCGACGTCGCTCCTCCAACTCGGCCTTGGCCTTGGCCTGATCCTCGAAGCGCTTCGTGATGGCCTCGAGCGCTTCCTCGGTCATCTCCGGGCGTCGGGCCAAAGCCTG
>VGFB01000448.1 GCA_016869015.1 Armatimonadota bacterium | reverse complement strand
GAGGCCGGGAAGCATGTGCTGAGCGAGGTGCCGGCGGTGTGGACGCTCGAGGAGGCGCGGCAACTGGTCGAGGCGGTGCGGCGGACGGGGATGAAGTACATGTTCGCGGAGAACATGTGCTACTTCCACTATCTGAAGGTGATGGAGCGGCTGGTGCGGGAGGGGCGGATCGGCGAGCTGACCTACGCCGAGGCGGAGTACATCCACGACCTGCGCGGGCTGCTCGAGCGGCCCGACGGCATGGGCGGCGGCGCGGACGGCATCCCGAGTTGGCGTGCTGCGCTACCGCCGATCTACTACTGCACCCACGACCTGGGGCCGGTGCTGATGATGATGCAGGACCGCGTGGTGTCGGCGAGCGGGCTGCACACCGGGCAACGGATTGCCCCGGAGCTCGGCGCGATCGACATGGAAGTCGGGATCTTCCGGACGGCAAAGGGGAACGTGGTGAAGATCCTGTGCGGGTTCGTCTGCGAGCGGCCCGGCTTTCACTGGATCAGCCTCTACGGCACCCAGGGCTCGCTGGAGATGGACCGCTTCGCCCCGTACGATAGGCTGAAGGCCTTCCTCTCGACCGGCCCCGGGCAACAGGAGGCGCAGGAGATCGCGGTCTCGATGAGCGACCCCGAGGCGCCGCCCGAGGCGACCGCCGGCGGCCACGGGACGAGCGAGTACTACATGATCGACGACTTCGTGCGGTGCATCCGCGAGGACACGAAGCCCGCGTTCGACGTGTATGACGGGCTGGACTTCAGCCTCCCCGGCCTCTGCGCGCACGCCTCGGCGGAGCGTGGGGGAGAGGCGGTCGAGGTGCCGGACCCGAGGCAGTGGTAAGGGGGATGGGACTCGGGGACACGACCACAACTCGCTGCGACGGAGTTGGGTCGCGTCCCCGAACCGTGCCGGGCGCTCATCGGGACAGCCGGACGCTGGTCAGGGCGGAAGCCTGCGCTCCGGAGGAGGCGCGGGCGGTCAGCCGGACGAGGTAGACGCCGCTCGGCGCGGCAGTGCCCTGGGCGCTGAGGCCCGACCAGGCAAGCCGGTTGAGGCCCGCCTGCCCGTCGGTGGGCGGCAGGAGTGCCACGGGCCGCCCGGCGATGTTCAGCACTTCGGCCTGCACTTCCGCCGGTCCCGAAAGGGCAAACACGATCTCGGCCCCGCGCGACGCGGGGACGGCGGCCAGGCCCGTGAGCGTCACCCCACCGCCGGCCGAGCTGGGCGAGCTACCGCCGATCAGCGGGTCGAAGTCGACCAGGCCGAAGCTGGCGTTGTCGAGCTTATCGAAGACGTGCGTGGCGTTGATGTTCGCCCCCACCGTCTCGCCACCCCAGTCGTTGCCCTCGGCCTTGATGCCGTTGGTGCTGTGGTTTCTCACGTCGAAGGCGCCGATCCCCGGGCTCTGGAAGACGTTGGCCCCGTTGTCATTGGAGGCCGCATTGCCCAGATCGCCCAGATTGGGAAAGGCCCCGTTGCTGATGAAGATGGCCTCAGCGCCGCTCAGACTGAACTGGTTCCCGGTGACGACCGGGGCGGTCTGCGTTCCGCGGATGTCGAGGCCGATCGTCAGGCCGGTGAGGGTGTTGCTGGCGACGCGCGGAGCGGTAGGCGTATCGGAGAAGCCGCCGACGGTGATGCCGATGGTCGTTCCAGCCGTACCGTTGACAACGCCGGTCACCCGGTTGGCGAGGATCTTAGTGACGGCGGGGCCGGCGACGTCGATGCCTGTCCGGGAGCCCGTGACGGCGATCCGATTGCCCAGGGCATGTTGCGTGCCGCCAATGGTGATCGGGCCCACAACCGCGGATTCCCTCACCACGATGGCCTCGGAGGCCTCCATTGGGAGCATCACCGAGCCATCGCCACTGAAGCCGATCAGGTTGCTCTGGACGATCGTGCCGGGGCCATTGTCGATCTCCACGCCCGTGCGCGCCATCCCTGCAAAGACGTTCCCGGTGCCTGCGGCGCTCCCCCCAACCTCGGTGCTGCGGGCGCCGTCCTCCACATCGACTCCGGATTCGCCGCCGATCACCTGTGTCCCGGCGCGATTCAGACCGATGAAGTTGCCGTGGATGCGGTTCCCCCGGCCGCCCTGGACGCCGACCTCACGGTAGCGGTGTCCGCTGATGACGTTGCGAGCTCCGGCGGTGGAGCCCCCGATGGTGCAGTTCACGGCGCTCCACAGCCAAAGGCCCTCCTCGCCGTCCAGGCCCACGTTGCCCGTCGCGTCGACCCCGATGTTATTGCCCTGGACGGTCGCTCCGCGCGATTGCTCGATCTGGATGCCGTCCTGGAGGACGTTGCGGCTGCCGGACCCGGTGCCTCCGATCAGCGCGTTGACGGTGTTCCGCAGAAGCACGTCACTCCTGCCGTTGCGTACCGCCTCGGTCCCGGCGGCATTCGTCCCGATGTGGTTGCCCGCCACCAAGTGCCCTCCGCCGCGAAGCAGGAACACGCCATACCCGGGCTCGAAGGGCAGGACGGCGGCGCTTGTGTCGGGCGGGCCGGCGGAAGCGTCGGGGCCCTCGACCTGGGTGTCGTTGCCCCCGATCACGTTGCGGCCCCCCTCCGTACCGTTGCCCACGCGGCAGTCCTCGCTGTCGGAGATGAGGACGCCCGTACCGTTCCCCAGAGGGAACTCTCCGGTGGCACTGACCCCAATGAGGTTGCCCAGGATCCGGGTGCCATCCGCCGCGGCAATGAGAACGCCAACCAGGTGGTTGCCCGAGATGACGTTCCCGTCGTTGGGTCCCGTGTCGCCGATCCTGTTGTTGCGCGCCCCGTTCGTGATCAGCACGCCGTAGTTGTTGCCCAGCGCCAGCTCGCCGGTCTTATCCGTGCCCAGGAAGCAGCCGACGACCCGGTTATCCTGAGCGTCGGGGTGATTGAGCGCGAGGGCGGCCCCGCCGGCCCGGGTAATCCGGAGACCCCGGATCGTGTTGCTCGGCGAACGCACCTGCAGGACGGTTCCGGACAGCGCCGCCGCATCGAGGCCGATGTCAGGGCTCCCGTCGTTGATGAGGTCCCCGTTGATGGTGAGCCGTCCCTCGGTGAGGTTGGGCAGCCCGGAGGCCAGGATGATCGGCTCCGCCTTGACCGCGAGAGCGAAGGTGATGGTATCGGCGACGCCGTTGGCATTGCTCTGCTCGATGGCATCTCGCAGCGAGCCGGCGCCGGCGTCCAGATTGTTGGTGACGGTGAACGTCGCCGCCCTGACCGTGCCCGTGAGGCCCAGCACGGCGATAATGGTGCCAAGAGACAGCCTTGTCGTCATCCTGGTGGACCCTCCTCTGAATTCGGTAAATCATACCTATAACATCGGAAACCACGGAGCTGACTTCATGGGGCCGATGGCGGATGCCACCCGGCGGCGGAGGTGTTGGGGGGCGTGTTCGGCGAACCTGAGACCAATGAACGAGGAACCCCGGGGCACTCCCCTCTACAAGATCGTCGCGTTCGCGGTGGCCGGGCTCATCGTGCTGTTGGCGGTGGCGCTCTTCGTGATGTACGGACCGGGCCTCGGTACGAAGACCCCGACCGCGCGGCTTACCGAGGCGTTCGCAGAGCACTTCCCGGGCTCCGATCCGGTCGTCGCGCGTCCAAGGCCCGACACGCTCGAGTTTTCCCTGACGGTGCGCTTCGACCCGACGGTGGACGCCGAGCAGGCGCACCATACGTTCAGGCGCGCAGCGGAGATCGCGGAGGCGCAGGGCATCGAGGGCGTGCGCGAGGTCGAAATCGAGCTGCGCGGCACCAGTCTCGAGGGCGGAGTCACCGCCGCCTCCCGGACGTTCGAGTACGAGGCGGGGGAGTAGAACGGTAGGAGCCTGGGAGAGTAGAAGATCAGGAGAACGGCCACGACGAACGTCATGCAGCGCTTCCCCCTGCTTGTCGCGGTGATGGTTCTGTTCTACGGACTGCCGGCGGACGCCGAGGTCGTGAGGGACGGCGAGGCGCGCCTCCTGCGCATCCGCGCCTGCGCCGATGAGGAGCTGCGCGGCCGGGCTGGGTGGGAGACGGAGGTCCGCGAGCACCTGGAGTTCACCTCGCGGATCTTCGCGAACAGCTTTGGCGTGCGCTTCACGGTCGTGGAGCTGGTCGAGTGGGACTCAAACGACGAGGGCCAAGGCCTCGGCGACCTGGTCGACGAGCTGGAGGCCGAACTGCCCCTGGACGGCGCGGATGTCGTGATCGGCTTCTCCGCCCAGGACCCTCGGCGCGGGAAGCTGAGCAAGTACGTGGCCTTGCCCTGGGGCCTGACGCCGAGTCTGGGCCGGGTGAGCATGATCCGGGCCATGGTGGACGACGAGAGTTACGACCTGCACCTGGCCGTGGTCCACGAGATCGCGCACCTCTTCGGTGCCTTCCACGTAACCCAACAGGATTCGGTCATGCGGGAGACCGTGCAGGGCCCGCGCACCTTCCAGTTCGACGTGGAGAACGGCAAGCTGCTGCGGCTGATGCGGGAGTACGACTTCGAGAGCGGGGTCGATGGTTTGAGCGAGGAAGCCGCCGCGCGACTGACGGAGCTCTGGCGGCGAGGCGGGGGAGAGGTGGACACCAACCCGCTCGCGGAGGCCTACTTCAACCGCGGGATTGAGCGGTACAACGCCGATGAGCCCGAGGTCGCTCTCGGGTATTGGCGGCGCGCCATCCGCGCGGATGA
>VGFB01000447.1 GCA_016869015.1 Armatimonadota bacterium | reverse complement strand
ACACGCGCTGCGTCCGGAGCGGACGAAGTGGCCGCGCTGCTCAGACGCCTCGAGTGGACGGCGACACGCGAGGCGTTGGGCCGCCTGCCAACGCAGCTCTGGCTGGAGGCGGCGCTGTCCACGGCGCCAGGCCGCCTCCCGCGGAGCCGGCTGGTGCGGAGAGCGAATGCGCTCCGGGCGGTCTGTGCGAAGCTGGACGCCGTGGCCCTGCCGAACATCGGCGCCACGCCGGAGGAGGTGCGGCGTCGGCACGTTCTGCGGGCCGTCCCTCGACCCGGGTGTCCGCAGTGCGGCGGTACGGGCCTGAGTACGTGCCAGACATGCGGAGGCTCCGGGCGGACTGACGACGACGTGCGGCCCTGCACGGGATGCGCGGGCCTGGCGCGCGAGACCTGTCCTTGCTGTGATGTCATCGACATCCGACTGCCCCATCGTGTGCACGAGGGCCTCATCGTAGCGGGACGTCGGGGCCCGACAGCCAGACCCTACCTCGCTCGTTTGAGCCTTCCGGCGCGCGCGCGGCCGCTCACGTTGTGGCTCCTGCTGCCTCTCGGCCTCATCGGCCTCCTGACCGCCATCGGCGGGCTCACCGACCTGTTGGGCAGCCTCCGAACGCCGATGGCGGCGGCCCTGCAAGGCCCCGCGTCGGTCGGTCGGCAAGTGGCGTGGGCCGCGGCGGGGCTTGCGGTGTTGGCGTGGGTCATCGGGGAAGCCTTGCGCGCAAGGCAACCGCGGGCCTGGCGCCCCTTCAGCCGTGCGTCGTGGCTTCTGGGACAGGCGGTGGCTGTCGCGCTGCTCGGGGACATCTGCGTGCAGACCGTGGAGCGTATGGGAGAGACGCTCTACGAGGGCCTTGCGCCGGAGAGCGCCCTGGCCGTGTTGCGCGGGGGAGTCCCGGCGGTGCTCCTCGTAGGTGGCCTCGCGCTCGTCCGGACCCCGTTGGTGGCCGGGTGGTTCGGCGAGCGGAGCAGCCCGAGCGCGCGTTACCGGGCGGCCATCGCGCGACCGTGGGAGGGGCTTGCCGCGGCGCTGACCACGCGAACCGGCCGCGCCCTGTCCGTGGCACTGCTTCTCGTGGCCGGGGCCGCCGTGCTGACCGTCACGCAAGGGCGGCCCTATGTCATCTGGGCGGGCGGCCACACTTCCGAACGCATGGGCAACTATCGCGTCGCGGTGGATCGCTTCCGCTACCTCGCCAAGTCTCAACACCCCCGACTGGCGGCGCCGGCCCGCACGCATGAGTCGGTGGCGCGGTACCACCGCACGGCGGCGCGGCTGCAGCAGCACAGCGCTCGCGACGAGACGGAGGCCGCGGTCCAGGACGTCCTCACGCTGAAGGAGGACGTGTCCGGGCTGGTGGCGGCGCACAAGGAGCTGCCCGCGGCGCTGCAACCCAAGGTCCCGGACGTGGTGGCCGGCGCCGCCGAGGCGTTCCTGGACTGGCGCCGTTGGGCTCTGGCTCACGAGATGTTCGTCATTCTGCTCCGGGACTTCCCGGCCAGCCAGTACACACGCGAGCTGGTGGAGCGAGCCGAGTGGCGTCTCGCGGCCATTGAGGGGGTCTCGAACCCCTACAGCGTACCGTCGGTGCCGCTCAGCATCGCTCGCCGGTCGTGGGAGGGAGCGGACTGGGAGGCCGACTACGAATCCCTTGAGCCGGGCGAGGGGAACCGCCTGGTGGTCGTGGCGGCCAAGCTCGTGCACATTGGCCGGTCCCGCAAGGAACTCGTGGCGGATCGCTTCGCCATGAAGGGTGACCAGGCGGGCTCCTACCGCTCTCACGGCTTCCAGTTCGATGAGATGAACACGGTGCCGACTGACGCGGGGAACATCCCGGTCCGCATGCAGTCGCTCAAGCCCTCCCGCGAGTTCAAGGGGATCTCCGTCGGCCCCGATCCCTGTCGCGTGCGCATGGTGTTCGAGGTCCCGGCCGCAGCCGGTGACCTCGACCTGTACCTGGACGGGAAGAAGATCGCCGACCTCTAGAGGGGTTTGCCGAGGAGCTTACAGCATGCGGCGCTCGTACCTGGGGATCGACCTGTTCCCGTTCATGGCCGTCCTGATGTGCTTCCTGGGCGCCCTCGTCACCATCGCACTCACCGTCGTGGCCCTCTCCGTGCTGTTCCCCGCTGAGGTGTGGCAACTGGGCTTGCCGGGCTCGCAGCACAAGACCCCGTACGTGGTTGAGTGGGACGGGGCGAACGTCACCGTCCACCCCGACCGCGTCAGCGTGGCCGCGCCGGTAGCCCTGGCCAATGGCATGCAGAACGACACGGCGTTCGGGCGCGCCCTCGCCCAGGTGAAGGCCGACCCACAGCGGCGCTTCATCTTCGTCATCGTCCGCCCCACGGGCTTCTCGACCTTCCTCGCGTTCCTGAAGCGGCTGTCGGACCAGGGGATCGACGTCGGCTATGAACCGGCCCTCACGGGGCAGGAGATCGCGGTTGTCGTCCAGGAGGCGCGCTGACGATGGCCAGGAGGACGACCTCGACCCGCACACCCATTGAGCTGAACCTCGACTCGCTGGGCGACATGGTCGCCAACAGCCTCGGCATCCTCATCATCGTCGTGATCTACGCCGTGCTGGCGGCCCGAGGCACGTTCGTCCCGCGCCATCTGCCATACCAGCAGAAGACGACCAAGGAACAGGTGACGTACCTGGTGTTGCCCACCGGAATCTACTACGCCCCCTTGGACGAGCTGGTCCGCAAGTACATGACGGGGCTGCCGTACTACTCGCCGTCCGGCTTCAGCCCAGGCTATGACGGCATCCCCAGGCTGGTGGACGCCATCAACAGCCGCCGGGTCGAGTTGTATCAGTTCGAGTGTACCGGCTCAGCCGACTACGTTGACAACTACCCCAGCCGCGCGGTGACGCACGTAACGCTCCATGTCCGCCTCAAGGCGTCGCCGAGCGCTGTGGGCACGAACGAGCTCGCCTCCACGCTACCCAACCTCGACAAGGACCGACAGTGGCTGCTGTTCTGGGTGGCGCCCGACGCCATACCGACTTACGAGGCCGGACGCGAGGTTGCGGTAGAGGCCGGCTTCAGCGCTGGTTGGGCGCCTTGGACGTACGCGTTCCCGGTGCCCATACCGATCCACCCTCCGCCCCCTCCGGGTTACGAGTCGCCGATCAAGGGTCCGCAGGGCTGACGGCGACGCCGATGCCAGGCCGCACGGAGGCTGAACCAAGGGAGACGACACATGACCAGGAAATGCGTGAAGTGTGGTACTGAGGCGCGTCTGGGGGGCGCCGCGTTCTGCACCAAGTGCGGCGGCGAGCTCACCGACCTCGCCGTTTCACCGACCCCGGAGTCTCCGACGTCCGGCCCGACCGCCGTGGCCGCTCCGCCCGTCGAGCCGCCGGAGGAGGAGGCACCCACCCCCGGTCTGCCCTGCCCGTACTGCCAGGGCCTCGTGAACGTGCCCTGGCCCGATCGATGCCCCTTCTGCGAGCAGCCTCTGGAGACGCGCTCTCTGGGCGAACTCCCGCCCCCTCCCTTGGCGCTCCGCGTCAGTGACGCCACGGCCCTCGTGGTCACGCTTCTCCTGGCAGTGGTGCTGGACGTCGCGGTCTTCCGCCTCGTTGAGCGTCTGGCCCCCCAGGGCAGTCTGGTGCGCGACATGTTCCTGCCCGAGGGCCTCGCGCGCTCGGTGCCGATCGCAATCACCTTCCTGTTCGTGTGGTGCATTCTGCAGGCCATCTGGCGGACGTGGGCCGTATGGGCCCACCGCCGCTACCCGGGCGCTCAGCTGCGAAGCGACTGGCTCCAGACACTCCGGGCCGGCCGGATCCCTCGGGACCCGGCCTCCCTCGAGCGGCTCCGCGGTCGGGCTCTCCGCCGCAGTTGGTGGGTCGGGCGCCTGTCGACCGCGGTGGCCCAGTGGATGAGTACGCGAAACCCCGCTCAGGTCGGCGAGGCCATCGAGCGGCACTCGGCCCTGGATGCCGACGCCGTCCGCTCCAACCACAGCTTGCTCCGGCTGGCCATCTGGGCGATGCCGATCCTGGGCTTCATCGGCACCGTCGTCGGCATTACCCTGGCCGTCCAGGCCTTCTCCCGCTTCCTCGGTGGGGAGGTCAACGACGTGGAGGCGGTGCGGAAGCAGCTCATGGATGTGACGCGGGGCCTCTCCTACGCCTTCCTGACCACCATGCACGGCCTGGTGGCCGCCCTGGTGGCCATGTTCGTCGCTTCCATCGTCGAGAAGGCTGAAGGCGACGCCCTGACCGAGGCCGACCGCTATGCTCTGGAGGAGCTGGTCCCGGCCATCGCATACGGGGCGCGCGCCCGCTCACAGCACGGGGATGACGCCGCTCTGGCCGAGGTCCTCGAGCGCCTCGATCAGTTGTCCGAGCAGATGAGCCGGCTGACACCGTCCGCGCCGTAGCGCCCCGCACGCGCCTGGGGCCCCGGGGCTTCCCGCGACCGAGTGGGCGAGCAGGATCCGTGACTGCCCGAGGCGCCATCGAGGCGATCCGAAGGCCGAGCTCTTCGGCGATGGAGTGTGAGCCATGCCCGACTGCGCCGACTGTGGTAACCCCAACCCCGCCGAGGCTGAGCACTGCCATGTCTGCGGGCAGGCGCTGGCAGGCCCTGGCGTCGTGGAGCAGCCGGACGGGTCACAAGGCCGGGGGCGACTGTGGTTCTGGCTTGCCTTG
>VGFB01000446.1 GCA_016869015.1 Armatimonadota bacterium | reverse complement strand
GTCGTTTGAGCGCGCCTCCCCGGCGCAGATTCGGGGTCTGGGGCCCGGGGCCCCAGCGGGGCTTGGGGCAGAGCCCCAAGAGCTCATGAGTAACCCGGGCTAGCCCGCCGGCTTCCGGCTCTCCAACACGACGAGGGGGGCGTCACCCACGGCGAGGTCGGCGAGACGACGCGGGTGCCGAGAGCGCCAGAAGCAGCAGGCCCCAGGTGAGCCACCGCCGGCGCGTTCCCTTCACCACCTCATCCTCGCGGGTCGGAAGGTCCACGACTGCCACCTCGCAAGCTCTGTCAGGAAGCGCGGCTCGAACCCCTCGGGGTACGACCACGAGTTGAAGTGCGTCTCCTGGAAGCACTGCGCTGAGGCTATCTCGGGCAGCGCCGGACCGGGCACGAGCGGCCCGGACTCCCCAGCGATCATCACCTGTGCCGCCATTCCCAGCACGTCCGCCGGGCCGAGGTCCAGGCCGTTGGCGCTGACTTTGGCCGGAAGCGCGCCGGTCCGCTCAATCGCCTCGTCCACCTGCCGGAACGCCGCCGCGGCCGTCGTGGCCGGCACTGCCGTCGCCTCGATCAGGGCGTGCGGCTCGCTGAGCGGCCCGAGCGGCCGCCGAACGGGGATGGGCTGGGCCGGCGCCGCATCCGGTCGGCTCAGCCGCCACGCAAGCGCCGCCAGCACATCAGCCGGGGATAGCGTCATGTCGTCGAGCGTCACGCAGCTGAATCGCTCCCTCACCTCAGACGCAGCCCGCGTCAGCTCCGTTGCGGTCAGCCACGTCATCGATGGCTCCGCACACGCCGCGTTCAGCTCGGCGTAGGTCGTCGGCGTGAGGTCGCGACGCGCGGCGACCCAGCCGAGGCAGCGGTCGGTCTCCTCCAGCAGGCGCTCGATCTGCGCGCGGGTGTAGGGTCTGCTGGGGGGCTCAAGCTGCCACGGCTCGGTCACCTTGCCCGCGTGGTAGTCGGCCCACTGCTCCTGCCCCCACCACGTCTCCGCGCCCCAGCGGCAAGGATGCCCGAACACGTAGATGAACCCCTCGCCGCTCTTCTCCTCCACCCTCCGCTGGAAGTCGCGCGTGAAGCGCTCGAACAGCGGCTCCTCAGCGCTCTCCGGCTGCACGGCGACGACGTGCATCGCCCGTCGAACACACAGCTGCCCCATGTACCACGCGGGCATCCCTTCCGGTGTGCCGTACAACGACCCCGTCCAGCTGGCGAGGCCCAGCTGCCGCAGGGCGTGCACGGCCTGCGGCGCCCAGTTGCACTCGCCCTGACACCACGTGACGGGGAACTGGCCGAAGATGGCCGCCACGTCCTGCACGCCACGCGCCTCGATCCGCAGCAATTCGGCAAGGCCCGCCTCCCAGCCCAGCTCTTCGCAGTAGACGCCTTGCGCGCGCGGGAAGTGGCCGTGCGTGTCATTGTGGTAGGCGATCTCATGGCGGGCCAGGGCCTCGATCACGTCTCGTCGCCCGCGCCGGCGCAGGGCCCGGGCGCGTTCGGCGACGGTGTAGAACGAGCCGATCACGCCGTGCTTCGCGTGCAGTTCGGCCAACCGCTTCACGATGTCGTCCGACTGGGGCGTGACCCAGTCCTCGTTGTCATAGGCGAAGAACACGCGCACTTGAGAACCCTCCGATCGGGCCGCCGGCCGTCCGCCATCGGGCCCGGTTCGCCGGGCGGGCGGCACCGGCCTGCCGCGGCTGGCAGGAGAAGCTCCTCGTCCGGGCGAACTGCGCGGCCGAGGACACACCCCGTCCGTTCCGGCCCAGGGGGACCGGCCATGCCTCTGCGTGCGTTGCTCCGACGGGGCGACATCCCCGAGGACGCCAAAGCGGCCATCCGCGAGGCGCTAACCGTCTCCGAGGGCCAGGCCGCAGTCATTCAGCGCGACCTCGCGGTCGCCCTGCTGGCAGCCACCTCCCTGCCCGATGCTCTGAGGGCCTGCCTCGACGCCGCGGTCCACTTGTCCGGCCTCGACGCCGGCGGAATCTACCTCGTCGACGAGCCTACCGGTGACCTCCATCTCGTCTGCCACCAGGGCCTGTCGCCGCAGTTCGTGGCGGCCGTCGGCCACGTGCCGGCTGATTCCCCACGTGGACGCGTGGCCCACGGCCGTGTCTCTCGTTACCCCACCGCGGCCGAAATGACGCGGGCGGGGAATGAGGACATCGCGCGCGAGGGGCTACGCGCGTGCTCGGCCATTCCGGTCGTCTACCAGGGGCGCCTGATCGCTCAGCTGAACATCGCCTCCCGGTCGCTGGACAGCATTCCGGAGGAAGCCCGGCGTGTGCTGGAGATGATCGGTGGGCTTGTGGGGGTGGCCGTTCACCGGTTCCAGACCGCCCAGGAGCTCGCGGAGAGCGAGGAACGCTACCGTGCCCTGGTGGAGTCGGCCCCCGACGCTATCTTCGCCGTCGACGGCGAGGGCACCGTCCTGGCGGTGAACCCGGCGGCAGCCCGCCTGCTCGGGCTGAGTCGGGAAGCGGCGGTGGGGGGGTCACTGCGGGATCTGTTCCCCTCCGAGGAAGCCGAGCGTCGGATCGGCATCATGCGCCACATCTACGGAACCAAGCGGCAGGTCACGGCGACCTATCAGGAGCCCTATCCGGGGGTTGGCCTTCGGTGGTTCAACGCCATCCTGTCACCCGTCTTCGATGCCCAGGGCGAGGTGAGGTGCGTGCTGGGCGTCGCGCGGGACATCACCGAACAGGTTGAGGCCGAGGAAGCCCTACGCCGCAGCGAGCGACGCTACGCGCTCGCCACCGCCGCCGGGAAGGTGGCGGTCTGGGACTGGGACGTGCGGACGCGCGAGGTGCACGATGTGGCCGGGCTGATGGGCATGCTGGGGTACGGGCCTGACGAGCTCGACCAACTCCCGGCAGACTGGGAGGAGCTTCGCCATCCCGACGACCGGGCGGCGGCCGGAGCCGCCACGCGTCCCGTTCATGAAGGCGCCGCGGATGAGTTCGCCTTCGAGCAGCGACTGCTACATCGGGACGGGAGCTATCGCTGGGTCTTCACGCGCGGCGAGGCGTTCCGCGACGAGTGCGGCCGTGTGGTCCGCATGGTCGGCACCAACACCGACATCACCGAACAGAAGCGTGCCCAGGATGAGCGGCAGGAGATCGCTGCCCGCCTACAGCAGGCGGAGCGGCTGGAGAGCCTGGGAGTCCTGGCCGGCGGCGTGGCGCACGACTTCAGCAACCTGCTGACCGGGCTGCTCGGCAACCTGTCGCTGGCAAGACGCCGGCTGCCGCAGGCCTCGCCGGCGCACCCGTATCTGCAGCGCGTGGAGAGCGCCGCATCCCAGGCCGCGGAGCTCGCCGAGAACATGCTCGCGTACTCCGGGCGGGGCCTCATGCAGTGCGCGCCCCTTCCCATGTCCGAGCTGCTGCTTGAGGCCCTCGACTTCGCGGCAGTGAGCCTGCCCGAGGGTGTGGAGCTGGAGGTTCGCGTCCCCGCCGGGCTCCCTCCCGTTCTCGGGGAGGCCGCCCAACTGCGCGGGGTCGTGCTGAACCTCATCGGGAATGCCGCCGAGGCTGTGGGCCCCGCCGGAGGCGCCATTGCGGTTGAGGCAACCGTCGTGGAGGCCGACCGGGCTCGTCTGGCGCGCACCTACGTCGACGACAGCCTCCCGGAGGGCCCGTACCTCTCCGTGGTCGTTTCGGACCCCGGGCCGGGCATGGACGCGGAGACCCTCGGGCGCGTCTTCGATCCCTTCTTTACCACCAAGCCCAACGGCCGCGGACTGGGACTGGCCTATGCCCTCGGAGTCGTCCGCGCTCATCGGGGCGCCATTGAGGTGCGCAGCGCGCCCGGCGAGGGCTCCGTGTTCGAGGTGCTCCTCCCGGTCGCGTTCGAGCCCGCCGAGGGGAACCTCGCTCGCGCGCCGGCGTCCGAGGCCGCCTGCACGATCGGCGGCGGCACGGTCCTGCTGGCCGAGGATGAGGCGCTGGTCCGCGCGGCTGCCGTCGGGGCCCTCGAGGAGGCCGGACTGACGGTCCTGCCCGCCTCGAACGGCCGTCAGGCATTGGAGCTCTTCAAGGAACGCGCGGCGGAGATCGACGCCGTCCTGCTGGACCTGGCCATGCCCGAGGCTGACGGCCTCGCCGTGTTGCGCGAAGTACGGCGCCTTCGACCGGACGTCCCCGTCATCATCGCCAGCGCCTACAACGGCGACGCCGCCGCTGCGCGGCTTCAGGAGACCGGCCCCGCCCGCTTCCTCCGCAAGCCGTACCGCTCCGAGGAACTGGTCGCCCACGTCCGCGAAGTCATGGGCCTCCGAACCGAGGCCCGCGGTTGAGCGCGTCCGGCCGGTGATGCGCTGCGCATCCCACCCGGGAAGGCGCGGCGCCCGAGCACGAAACCACCAGGCCGACGGCGGAAGGGGCGCTGCTCCGCGCCAGGCTGCACAGCCTCGTACGTCTATGGGAGAACATACGCGCCGTGGTTGTTGCCCGTACCTGGGACCGCGGGGCGTCCCGCCTGCTGGCCTGGCGGGTGGTGGCCCCGGTGTGGCGGCCGTCGCCGTTCTCCCCTCTCCCTTCAGGAGAGGGGCCGGGGGTGAGGCCTCCACCGCGCCGTCGCCGTTCGCCGTCGCCGTTCCGTGCCTGCGGGTCGCCTGACCCGCGCCGTTGGTCGTCCGCGCGTAGCGCGTCGGCCCGAAGGGCCG
>VGFB01000445.1 GCA_016869015.1 Armatimonadota bacterium | reverse complement strand
CGCAACGGTCCCCGCTCATCCCCCTCACCTCCGTCCCGCGGCCTTGCGGATGGCCGCCAGGATGGTCGGATAGGTGCAACAGCGACAGAGGTGGCCGTCGAGGGCTTCGATGATCTCGTCGTCAGTAGGCCGAGGCTTGCGACGCAGGAGGGCCACGGTCGCCAGGATCATCCCCGGTGCGCAGTATCCGCACTGCAGGACACCGTCCTCCGCGAAGGCCGCCTGCACCGGGTGGAGGCGGCCCGCTTTGGCGAGGCCCTCGATGGTCGTGATGCGCTTGCCGGCGGCGTCGGCGGCGGGGGTGATGCACGAGCGGACAGGCTCCCCGTCCACGAGCACCGTGCAGGCGCCGCAGACGCCCTCGCCGCAGCCGTACTTGGCGCCGGTCAGCCCGAGGTCCTCGCGGAGGACGTCGAGCAGCGGGCGCTCAGGATCGGTCGCCACCGTGCGCCGCGTCCCATTGACCGTCAGCTTGACCTCGACGGACATCGGCCCGCCTCCCCTCGCCCCCGCTCAAGCTGCGGGCCGCAGGTCGTAGACGTAGAGGAACTGACCGTGCCGCAGATAGAGCCGCCCTGCGCACACGACCGGATAGGCCCAGACAGGACCCGCGCCCCCCTCGGGAATCCGGAAGCGGCTGATGATCTCCAGGCGCTCGGGATTCGGGCGGACCAACGCCACATCGCCTTGATCGGTGACGACGTACAGCAGTCCCTCGGCGAAGGTGAGCGCGGCCGAGGCCTGGCCGGACAGCTCATCGGAGGTCCACACGACGCGCGCCGACGCGTCCTCGAGGCAAGCGAAGTGCCGTCGCTTGTGGTTGCCGTCGGCGTGGCCGTACCAGTAGCCGTCCACGAGCATCGTCCCGCCGTGCTCGTTGTCGAACTCCGCGTTGTGCCAAACCTGTTCGACGGAGCAGTTCTCTCCCTCCACGTTGAGCCGCAGCTTCGTCGCGCCGCGGCCCCAGGTGGTGAACAGGTAGAGGTGCCCGTCGTGGAACACGGGCGTGTCGCAGTTCACTCCGTACGGTGCCTCGTGAGGGAACTGCCACAGCAGGCGACCGGAGTCGGCGGCGACCCCGATGGCGGACCGGTTTGTCATCGTCACAATCTGGCGGAGGCCGCCGTAGTCGACCAGGCCCGGGGAGGCATAGGCGTGCTCGTCGCCGACGCCCGTACACGTCCAGCGCGTCTCTCCCGTCAGCCGGTCCAGCGCCGCCATGAACACCTCCTGGCCGCCCGGGCAGCAGATGACCAGGTCATCGACGACCAGCGCCGATTCGGCGACGCCCCACGTCACCTCCCGCCCGGTGAATCGCTGCATGAAGTTGACGGACCAGCTGGGCTCTCCCGTGGCGGCGTCGAAGCACGCGAGGTCCCCGTTTCCGCCACTGCAGTAGAGCTTCCCGTCGACGACGGTGGGCGTCGAGCGGCTGCCGGGATAGGCCCGGGTGAAGGCGGCGCCGTTTCTCTGGCGCCAGAGGACCTGGCCGGAGAGGTCGAGGGCGGTGATGAGGAGGTCCTCGCCCACGTCGCCGGTCGTGTAGAGGCGGCCGTCGGCGATGGCGACTGTGGAGTAGCCGTCGCCGAGGCCCTCGGCCGTCCAGAGGAGCGGCGGCCCGCCTGCGGGCCATTCGCCCAGGAGGCCCGTCTCGGTCGAGCGGTTATCCCGCAGAGGGCCGTGGAACTGAGGCCAGTTCTGGGCTGAGGCCGGGATGACGGCCACGAGGAGGGAGGCGACGGCGGTCAGTCGTCGTCCGACGCGCATCAGTTGTTCGCTCCGAGAGGGTCAGATCGCAATCGTGGCAACGTGCTTCGCGAGGCTGCGCGCCGGTTCCTCCCGGCGCAGGATGAAGACCCACCTCAGGCGAATGAGCCCGGCACGCGAGCGTTGGCCCCCAATGCGGACAGGAGGACCCCCATGCGGACTGCATGGCGATGGGCGACAGTGACGGGCATTGCGGTGCTCTGCATGAGCAGTGTCTTCGGGCAGGACTGGCCCCAGTGGCGCGGCCCGAACCGGGACGGAAGGGTGGAGGGGTACTTGCTGCCCGGCACGCCTCCCAGCGGACTGGCCGAGGCGTGGAGCGTTGCCGTGGGTGCGGGCGATGCGACTCCGGCGCTGGTGGGCGACCGGCTGTACGTCTTCACACGCCAGGGCGACGAGGAAGTGACCACCTGCCTGAGCGCGGCGGATGGGTCGAAGGTCTGGGAGGATCGCTACGCCGCCGCGGCGGTCGTGGGCGCGGGGGCGCGGCACCCCGGCCCGCGCAGCTCACCGGCGGTCGCCGAGGGGAAGGTCGTTACGCTCGGGGTGGCCGGCATCGTCTCGTGCCTGGACGCGGCGACGGGGGCGGTCGCGTGGCGGAAGGACCCCTTCCCGAACGTGGTGCCCATGTTCTTCACATCCTCTTCGCCGCTGATTGCGGACGGCATGGCGGTCGCCTTCCTGGGCGGGCAGGGGGACGGCGCCCTCATGGCGTTCGACCTCGCGACGGGCGAGGTGGCATGGCAGTGCGCCGACGAGGCGGCCGAGTATGGGTCGCCGGTCGTGGCGACCCTGGCGGGCACGCGGCAGATCGTCACGCTGAGCGAGGCGAGCGTCTTCGGGGTCGACGCAGCCGACGGAACGCTGTTGTGGCGGATTCCCTTCCCGGTGGCGCGGCGATCGTACAACTCGGCGACGCCGATCGTCAGCGGGGACACGGTGATCTACGCCGGATCGGGGCGCGGAACGCACGCGGTGCGAATCGAGAAGCAGGGGGACGTCTTCACACCGGTGGCGGTGTGGACCAACGCCGAGGTCGCGCCGCAGTTCGCGACGCCGGTGTTGGAGGGGGGCCTGCTGTTTGGGATGTCGGATGCGGGGAATCTCTACTGCCTGAACGCGGGGACAGGCGCGACGGCGTGGGTGGATGCCAATCCGGTCGGGCAGGGAGGGTTCGGCTCTCTGGTCAGCCTGGGGGAGGTCATCGTCGCCCTGCCCAGCACGGGCGAGGTGATCGCGATCGAGGCGACCGGGGAGGCCTGCACGGAGGTGGGGCGCTTCAGGGTCGCGGACACGCCGACCTACGCCCATCCGGTCATCACGGCCGGAGGCGTGTACATCAAGGATGAGGGCTCGGTGCGGCGCCTGACGCTGAACTGAGGCGAGTCCATCCGGGGACGTGACCCAACTCGACCCGAGCGAGTTGGGTCACATCCCCGGATGTCGGTGTCATCGCGCGGTCACGTCGTAGCTCGTCAGCCGGTGCTGGTTGCGGACGTAGAGGCGGCCGTTGGCGACCACCGGGTGCGTCCACGTGGGGCGCCCGAGGTTCTCGACCGCCATGCGCCCGTGCTCGCGGTAGCCCTCCGGTGTCGCTTCGACCAGGGCCATCTGGTGCCGCTCGCCCAGGACGTAGAGCCTCCCGTCGGCGACCGTCAGCGAGCCCTTGCCGACGCTCTGGTCTTGCCACACGATCTCCCCGGTTGCGTGGCGCAGGCAGAGGAGCCCGCGGCTGCCGGTCCCGTAGACGTAGTCCCCGACCTTGATCAGGCCGCCGTGGTGGTTGTCGAGCTCGCGGACGAAGTAGGCCTCCGCGGCGCTCTGCTGCCCATTGGCGGTGGTGATGCGCGCGAGCCCGGCGCCGTTGTTGTAGGCGCTCGCGACGAGAACGGCATCATCGGCGACGACGGGCGTGGCGATGTTGATGCTGTTCTCTGCCTTCTGATGGCGGTAGCTCCACAGGAGCCGTCCTGCGTCGCGCGTCACTCCGAAGACGCCGCTCTTGGCGAACTGCACGATCTGCGGGATCCCGCCGATCTCGGCCGCGACGGGGGAGGAGTACTCGGCGACGTCCTTGACCTGATCGCTCCGCCAGAGGACGGCTCCGGTGGTCTTGTCGAGGGCGACCACCGTTCCGCCGTCGCCGCCGGGGGTCACGATCGCCATGTCGCCGAGGATGAGGACCGACTCGCTGAAGCCCCACCACGGGGGCGCGCCGCCGAAGTCGTCCACGAGGCTGACGTGCCAGATCGTCTCGCCCGTGTCGGCGCTCAAGCAGCACACGTCGCCCTTCGCGCCCTCGACGTAGACGCGGCCCCCCTCGACGGTCGGCTGGCCGCGCGGCCCGTTGCCCTGATCGTTGCGGTAGCCCTGGTTCAGATGCGCCCGCAGCTCGTCGGCGGAGTAGAGACCGTCTCGGTTCGGGAAGGCCTGGGCGTAGTAGGCCTGCAGCTCCTCGGAGGTAACCTCCCCGTCTCGGCCCGGCTCCTGGGTTCTGATGTACTCGAGGATCTCCGCCGTCGTCAGCTTGCCGTCGCCCCGGCGCTGGCCCTGGGGGCGCTGGTCGATGCGCCAGAACATCATCCCGAGCCAGGAGGGGCGGAACTCCTCCTGGGTCAGCTCGCCGTTGCCGTCGGCGTCCAGCGCGGCCATGATCGCGCTGGTCCGCTGGTCCGCCAGGGCCGCGGCGTCGGCGTTGGGGTCTTCCCGATCGGCGTCGCGGAAGTACTCCCGCAACACGCGCATCCCCTCGTCCTGGGATAGCGAGCCATCGCCGTCGGCATCGAGGGCCGCGACGAGCCGCTGGGCGCGGGCGGTCGCAACGCCCGCCGGATCATCGTCGGCCGGCTGGTCCGCGTTATTGACCTCCCAGCCCAGCATCGGTACGCCCTCGGCCTCCTCGAGC
>VGFB01000444.1 GCA_016869015.1 Armatimonadota bacterium | reverse complement strand
AGCGGGTTCACCAGGACCGACAGGAAGGTGATCGTCTCGGGCTGGTAGAGCCAGCGGGTGCTGTAGTCGACGGGCTGGAAGGGGAGCGCCCCCGGAGGGAGCAGCTCGCAGAGCCAGCCGAACCCGCCGGCGAGGCTGACCAGAAACAGCGCCGTCCAGCGGAAGGCGGGCGAGGGACTGAAGGCGCAGGCCAGCAGGAAGAAGGCCACCAGGCACAAGCAGCCGGCGAGGACCCGAGCCGCACCCAGGACCTGGGGCGGCGTGAGATGCAGCAGGCGCGCCGCGCGTCCCAGGCCCAGGAAGAAGAGGTTGACCGACAGGCCACGGCCCTCGTCCGCGCTATACTGGTTGCTGAGAGTCCAGCTGCCCTCGGCGCACTGACGGATCCACTGGAGGTAGACATTACCGTCGTCCACCGCCGAGACCAGTCCGCAGAAGTACCGGCCGCCTGCCTGCGCCTGCCCGGCGACGTAGGGCACGGAGGCCAACAGCACGATGAACATCGACCAGAGGATGGCGAGGGTCAGTTCGCGGCGCGAGACCGTCGGCATGGCAATCCCGAGGGAGTGATCGGCTCAGGCGGCAGCCCTGGTGTTCTCAACGCTCCCGGCGGCCTCCTTGCGCCCGCGCGCCCACATGGCCCACCCAACCAGGACGCCCAGCGCGATCAGCGAGACGAAGGCGCCGGTCGCGAAGGAGGCGGGACGGTAGACCATTTCGACGTGCGTCGTCCCCGGGGGAGGAGCCAGTGACCGGAACATGGGCGGCCGGAACTGGATGTCAACCCGACGACCGTCCGCGTACGCCTCCCAGCCCACGAAGTACGGCTCACTGACGCGAATACCGCCGCCGACGGGACCGTTCAGCCTGAACCGGACCCGGCACGGATCGACACCCTCGGCGAAGGTCGTGCCCCAGGCCCAGCCCGCACCATGCGCCCGAACGGGGAGCGCCGCGGGATTCACGTAGGCCGTCAGCCCGTCGCGCTCGAACTGCCGAACGTACGGTCGCCCCGGCGGCGACGCGGCGGCCGGCAGGACCACGTACTGCACGGCGGCCTCCGTTAGCGCCGGCGAGGAGACGTTGTCCAGCAGCACCATGTTTCCGTTGGTCGCGGGTGCAAAGCCCTCCAGGTTCACCTCGGCGGCAAACTGCTGGTAGAGCGCCGGGTACAACGAGTCGTAGCCCTGTACGTCCTCGTACCCGTAGGCCATCCCTGCGTTCGGCGGCAAGACGGCCTGCGGCAGGCGGTGGATCGTCCAGGCCTCCTTGGGCGTGACCGCCAGCACTCGGCCACCGTGCGTCGTCCGCGCCAGCAGGCCATCCGCGAAGGAGGATCGCGGATACACGCGTGCTCGCGGGGAGAGAGGTAAGAAGCCCCAGGCCCAGCTCCCAAGCTCAAGGCACACCACCAGAGCGCACACGATGGGCAGCCACGGGGCCAGTCGCGGGAGCCACGGAACGGCGCGAGCCCGGGCCAGCCGTGAGGTTAGCCAGTCGACCCCCAGCACGGCCAGGAGCGCCACCGCAAAGGTGTAGACACACAGCACTCGACCGAAGCCGCCGGCCTGGCCCAGCCCCGGGACATGGAAGTACATCACGCGAGACACGGCCGTGCCCATCGCTCCCAGGAGGGCCACCGCGGCGAGCGCCCCCAGGAGGAGGGCGCGTCGGGACCGCAAGCTGACCAGGGCGATCAGCGCCAGCGCGAGGCTCAGGCGCCCGACGTAGCCGCAGACCTCGCTGTAGGCGAGCCCGGCCTTCGCCCAGTCGTCAGGCGTGCCCAAGGCCTCCGGGGACCAGAGCGTCTGTAGCATGGCCGGCTGCAGGGCGCGATCCCGGCGGAACTCGAAGCCCTCGTCGGTCGGGCGAACCGTGCCCCGAGGGCTGAGTCGGGCCAGCTCCCACGTCGGCAGCAGTTGGACTGAGGCGAGCAGACCCGCAAGCGGGACCGCGCACAGACACGCCGCCAGACCGCGAGGGCTCCTGTGGCAGAGCGCCCAGACCGACCGCGCGACGAGATGCAGCGCGCCCACGAGCCAGACGTACACAGCGATCTGCAGGTGTCCGGCGAGCAGCGACAGGCCCAGACACAGAGCCACGCACAGCCCGGCCGAGGGCTCGCGGCGACGGAAGGCTCGCTCGATGGCCCACACCACCCCGGGGAGCCACGCGGCGGTGTTCATGAGTGTGGGCAGCGCGGTCCAGGAGACCATGAAGCCGCCGAAGGCATAGGCTGCGGCGCCCACCAGCCCCGCCACGGGACGCAGCCCCAGCTCCCGGGCCAGCACCAGCATGAAGCACCCGGCGAGGAAGTAGTGCAGCGCCGCGGTGAGCCCGAAGGCGTAGCGCACGTCGACGAGGTAGAAGAGCCAGTTCGGCGGGTAGAAGAACGCGGACTGTCCGTTGGCCACGAAGGGCGTGCCGCAGAACTGATGCGGGTTCCACAGGGGAATGAGCCCGCGGCGGGCCAGGCGGGCCGCAAAGGCGCGCCAGGGGTAGTACTGGGCCATGCCGTCCCACAGCAGAGCGTCCCAGCGGGGGTTGTGCGGCGGCGGCGAAGCGGCGCGCCAAGGCAGCATGTTCGCCTGCGCATCGCCCAACAGGGGGGCCAGGGGGCCGACGAGACAGGGCGCCCAGAACACACCCACGATCAGCGCCCACAGGCCGACCGTCGCGCGCAGGCTGAGGGCGGCGGGGTCGAGCTTGCCGCGCACGGGAGGCTCCACGATCCCTCCTGCCCGCCCCGGCGGATGGACAAGCGGGGCGTCAGCGGGGGAGTTCGGCGTGAACCGTCGGGGGCGGCTCCACAGCATCGCGGGGCGGCTCGCCCCGGTAGGAGAGAGCCATGATCACCACGCCCAGCATGATCACGACCAGCCCCAGGACGCGGACGCCGGGAATGCGCTCGTCCAGGAGCCGCCACGCGAGGATCGTCACCAAGACGTAGCTCAGGGCCACCATGGGGTAGGCGTAGCTCAACGCCAGCCTCGACAGCGCAAGAAGGTAGAGGATCGAGCTGAGGGCGTAGCAGGCGAACCCGCCGGCGACATAGGCGCTACGGAAGAGCGACAGCACAACCGTCGCAGGCGACGGCGACTGCCCCAGCGCCCTCAACCCGGTCTTGATGCACACCTGCCCCGCCGCCCCCAGGCAGATGGCGACGAGCAGGAGCGTGAGGGCGATGGCCATGCGCCTTATCCGGCGGCCTTCCATGGGGTCGTGAGCAAAGGGCTGGGCGCGACGAGACGCGCGCCCAGCCCGTCAGGGTCTCCGGCTGGTTCGGGCGCCCGGTCAGGCGACGCCCAGCAGCTCCCGGGCCTTGTCGACGGCCGAGGCGGCATCGGGGGCGTAGCCATCGGCGCCGATCTCGTCCGCGTAGTTCTGCGTGACCGGAGCGCCGCCGATCATGACCTTCACCTGATCGCGCACCCCGGCCTCGGAAGCGGCGTTGATCACGTCCGCCATGGAGGGCATGGTCGTGGTGAGAAGCGCAGAGAGGGCCACGACGCCGGCTCCACTCTTGACCTCCTCCACGAACCGCTCCGGCGGAACATCGACGCCCAGGTCGCGGATCTCGAAGCCCGCGCCCTCGAGCATCATGGCGACGAGGTTCTTGCCGATGTCGTGCAGGTCGCCCTTCACCGTGCCGATCGCAACGACGCCGGTGGGCTCGACATCGCTTTCGGCCAGCAGCGGCTTGAGGATGTCCATGCCCGCATGCATCGCGCGCGCCGCGATGAGGACCTCGGGAACGTAGAACTCGTTGGCCTTAAACCGGGCCCCAACGACGTTCATTCCCGCCACGAGCCCCTCATCGAGGATCTGCTTGGGCGCCACTCCTTCATCCACGGCTTCCTGGGTCAGCTTACCGACGGTATCGCGGTCTCCACGGATCAGTGCCTCGGCAAGTCCCTGCAAGTCTGCCATCGTACACAGCCTCCTGCTGGTTGGACGGTGGGCGTTTCGCCGACATCGGGAGACCGTTCGGCGTCCCCGGCGGGGTCACCTTTCTCCCCTGTGACGATTTCTCCCTGCTACCCGGATTCGAACAGCATGGTCTCCATGAAAAACATCTGGAAGTCCGGCCTCGACGACAACTCGACATGCACCGCGGTCTCGGCGAGGCGCCCGGCCTTCTCGCGCTCGAGGGTGGATGCCAACGCCATCACGGCTCCCGCCCCCGCCGCGTTCCCCACGGCCACGATGCGGGCCAGAGGGACAGCCGGCACCAGACCCAGTCGGACGGCTGCTGCGCGGTCGATGTACGAGCCGAAGGCGCCCGCAAGCAGTATACGGTCCAAGTCCCCGGCGCGCAAGCCCGATTCGGCCAGCAGGACCTCGATTCCTGCTCGGACGGCCCCCTTGGCAAGTTGGAGCTGACGGATGTCGCGTTGCGTGAGGGCCACGGGCTCGCCGAGGCCGGATGCCTCCGCGGGGACCAGGGCGAACTGCCGATCCTGGCCCTCGCCGCCAACGCGCGCCGCAATGGCGGGGGGCAGTTGCGCCGCCGCCTTGTCGTCCGCCATCAGCCCGGCCGCATTGACCACACCGAGGTCCAGCAGCACGGCGACCGCATCCAGCAGGCCGCTACCGCACAGGCCGACTGCCGGCGCGCCGCCGATGGTCTCAACCACCAAGGTGTCCCCGACGAGGCGGACGTGCTCGATGGCGC
>VGFB01000443.1 GCA_016869015.1 Armatimonadota bacterium | reverse complement strand
CCTCGCCAAGGCCCCGCGGACGAAGCCCGACGGCTCGTTCTCGGTCACGGTGCAACCGCCGAGCTGGACTGGTGACTGGCGCTGGCACATCAACGCGCGCCTGCCCGGGTACGCGCACGCGCGTTCGGAGCCCGTCGCGCCGGGCGAGACGCCTTCAGTCACGCTGTCGCGGGGCACGACGCTTCAGGGCCGGGTCGTCGACCACGCCGGTCGCCCCGCGCCGAACCTGCACGTCACGGCCTGTTGGCCCTCCTACGACCGGCGGGGCGTCTACCCCGGCGTGGTGTCGTACGACCTCACCGACACCGCGGGGGCCTTCGCCTTGCGCCAGGTCGCCCCGGGCTCATACTGCCTGTGGGCGACGGCGGAGACGGTCGCACCAACCGTCAAGACCGGCGTGAGTGTCCCCGCGAGCGGCGCGGAGGGCGTCGTCGTGCAGTTACCCGCCCCGGCCACGCTCCACGGTCGCCTCGTGTACCTGGGCAGCGGCAAGCCCGTGCACGGGGTCAGCGTGTGCGTCACGCAGCAGGACACGTCAGTCGCGCGATGGGCCCATCCCGATGCGGACGGGCGCTTCGTCATCCGCGGCCTGCGGCCGGGCGAGCACACCGTGGTGCTGGACCGACCCCTCGAGTATCCCGTGATGGACGGAGACGACGTTGTTGCCGCGAAGCTGTCGGAGATCACCGTGGGCGGAGACCGCATTCTGGACGGCGAGGACCTCGCCGTGGGGCAAGTATCGCTGGCGGCGGCTGCGGGGCAGGTGATCGACAAGACGTTCCACATCGCCGAGGGCGGCACGGTGAAGGGCGTCGTGGTCACGCCCGACGGCAAGCCGGCGCCGGGGGCGAAGGTCTACCTCGGTTGGTTCGCGCGCGACATGCGAGCGAGGGTGTTGCCGCTGGACCATGGCCACTCTCACCCCCTGAGAGCCCATAGGCGCATCCTGATGCGCGCGACGCCGAAGGGGCGCTTCTGTCTGCTGGGCGCGCGACCGGGCGCGTGTTTCGTCGGCGCGGAGAGCGCCGACGGCCGTGCGGGCCACAGCGGGTACTTCGGCCTCCCCAACCTCGGCGTGCATGAGGTGAAGGTCGTCCTGAGCGACCGCGGCACGTTGACGCCCCCTCGCGCGCCGGAATGGGTGTGGGCGAAGTACCCGCCCGGCCCGCGAACCGTCCTTGCCCCGGCAGAGATCCGCGGGCGGGTCGTCTACCTTGGCACGCGGGACCCGGTCGAGGGAGTGGAGGTCGCCCTGGCCTGGGTCGGCGCGTCGGACCGCGCCGGCCGGGCGGTCTCCGACGCTCAAGGGCGGTTCGTGCTGGCCAACCTGCCGCCCGGGAAGCACATCCTGCGGCTGCGCAAGGACCAGCCCTTGGTGGTGCGCAACGGGTCGGCGCGCTGGACGAAGGAGGGCGGCTGGGAGGCCCTCTCGGGGGAGGTGGTGTCGGACGGCGTGCGGTTGGCCGACGCGGAGGTCGAGGTGAGGCTGGAGGAAGGGCAGGTGCTGGAGCGCTCCTTCGGCATCTGCGAGGGCGGGATCGTTGAGGGACGCGTGCTGGGCATCGACGGGCGACCGGTCGAGGGCGTGTCCGTGTCGCTCTGGTGGGCCCGCAAGGCCAACATGCCAGACTACACGCCTGCCGAGTACCTCGCGAAACACCCGGTGTCCTTCACCTCCCGCGACTCCGCCAAGACCGACCCCGAAGGGCGGTTTCGCCTGGAGCGCGTCTTTCCTGGCAAGTACTGGTTGCAGGCGAGGTCACCCGAACGGTGGCACGCTCTGAGCGGGCTCTTCGAGGTACAGGACCGCGCAACGGTCAGCCTGGACGTGACTCTCACCGACAGCATGACCCCGCTGTGGCCGGTGGTCCCGCAGAGCATGAAGGACGAGCTCTGGAGGTAGAAGCGCGGACGGCCGGGATGGCGACGTCAGCTGAGCAGGTCGATGAACTCCTCGGGGGTTAGCCCGGCCTGTCGGAGGATGCCCTCAGGGCGCCGATCGGAACCTCTCGGCTGCCGTAGTCGGGGACTACGGCCACGTGTCCGGTCGCCGGGTTTGTGGGGATCAGGTGACTACCGCGCTGGCGCGTGAGGTGGGAGCCTGTTCTCGCGAGGGCCTGCCGGATCTCTCTCGCCCGCAGCCGCAGCAGCTTAGGCAACCGCGGCCTCCTCCCTCACCGACACCCGGTAGACGGAGGCCTCGGGGGAAGCTCCCAGCCTCACCGCAACGCTGTCCATGTCCGGAGGAGCGTCCTTGCCGAGGGCTGCGAGGCCTTCCAGGTAGGCGAGAATGGCCTCCTGCGCGCGCTCGAGGACCTGCGGCAGTGTGTCGCCGTAAGTCGAGCAGTCATCCAGCGCCGGGACGGTGACCACGTAGCAGCCGTCCTCGGGATCGCGGGTCACTACGACCGTGTAGGTCCTCTCCACCAGTTCGGCCTCGCTTTCACACGCGGTGTGCAGGCAGCATGGCGCATCGGTTCGGGTCGATCAAGCCTCATTCCACCACACATCGATGTGCCGCTCGGGGCTGTGGGGCTTGCTGAGGGTATCGGGTCGGCCGTCGGCGTTGAGGGCGGCGACCTTGGCCTCGTGAGTGGGGATGCCCTGCCAGATGACGGTCTCCTCGAACGCGCCCTCGCCGAGGTTGCGGAGGAGGAAGCCGCGGGGGGCCGAGGGCGGCGGAGGCCGACGCTCAGCAGGAGCCTTCCGCCTCCCTCCCGAAACTCCCGTCATGCTGACCCAAGCTCTGACGGTCGTGACCATCGTCGGCGACGACTTCCACCTCAACGGGGCGCCCACGTACGAGGGCTGCCTGTGGGAGGGCCATCGCGTCGAAGGCCTGCTGATGAACTCGCGGATGGTGCAGGGGATCTTCGATGACGAGAACCCCGAGACGCGCCACCTGTGGGCGTACCCCGACACGGGCGAGTGGGACCCGGAGCGCAACCCGCGCGAGTTCATCGCGGCGATGCCCGCGTGGCGCGAGCACGGGCTGCTCTCCTTCACCATCGACCTGCAGGGCGGCGGGCCGATCTACGGCAAGCCGTGGCCCTACGACCTCTACGTGAACTCCGCCTACGATCCGCAGGGCAGCCTCAAGCCCGCCTACATGGATCGCCTCGCGCGCATTCTGCGCCGCGCCGATGAGCTCGGCATGGCGCCGATCCTCTCGCTCGCGTACTTCGGCATGGACCACCGGTACATCGACAGCCCGGATGCGGCGCGGACGATGACCGACAACGTGGTGGACTGGCTCACCACGCTGGGCCTGCGGAACGTACTGATCGAGATCGCGAACGAGCGGATGGGCATTCAGACGAAGGCGGGCGAGGTCTTGGCGCTGGAGCTCATTCCGCGGATGAGGGCGCGCTGGGCGGCGCAGCACCCGAACGGCGAGCCGCTCTACCTCTCGACCGCCCATGGCGGCGGCGGCGCGCTCGCGCCGCGGGACCTGGTGGAGATCGCCGACTTCGTGCTGCTGCACGGCAACGGCCAGTCACCCGAGCAGCACGTCGCGATGATCGAGGCGACGCGGAAGGCCATCGCCGAGGTGCGCGGCCGGCCGGACGCGATTCCCATCGTGTTCAACGAGGCCGGGCCCTGGTGGGAGACGGACCGGATGAACAAGTGGATGGAGGCGATGCGGGAGTGCGTGAGGCGGCACGTCTCCTGGGGCTACTTCACGCAGGGCTCCGGGCGGATCGAGAACCGGCAGCGCGTCGACGAGCCCTACGTCACCGGCTACCAGACCCCGCCGGTGAACTGGGCCATCAACACCGAGGAGAAGCAGCGGTTCTTCGGGGAGCTACGCGCCATCACCGGAGGGTAAGGGCGGAGGAAGGGCCCTCTCCCGCGCCGCCCTCCACGTCCCGCCCAGACCCGCGATCGCCGCCGCGTTGAGCGTCGCCCACCACGCGACGGGCCAGTAGTAGTAGTGGGGCCCGGTGACGTGGAGCACCGGGAGGTGGACGATCAGCACGCCCGCGGCGAGGAGAAGCGCCGGGCCGCGGCGGCGCTGGTCCC
Organism: Armatimonadota bacterium; assembly: GCA_016869015.1. GTDB lineage: Bacteria > Armatimonadota > Zipacnadia > Zipacnadales > VGFC01 > VGFC01. The sequence continues at coordinate 667 of VGFB01000443.1, read as the reverse complement.
AGATGAGAATCAGCAGCAGGAAGGTCAGCGTCAGCCGCGCCAGCAGCCAGGCGAAGTCGGGCAGCGTGGGCAGCGCGATGTTCCCGGCCAGCAGGTGCGGCGGCAGGAAGACGCCGAGGAACAGGCCGAACCCGTGCAGATACAGCCGGCGCGGGAAGTAGAGCGCCAGCCCCACGCACGCCGCAGCCAGTGCGCCCGAGAGAATCAGCCAGCCGTGGCCGTTGTACACGGCGGTCACGGCGGGCTCGCAGAGGTACGCGACGACCTGCGTGAGGACATGCTCCAGGCCCTTATACTCCGGGCCCCACGCCTCCGGGGCCAGCAGGCTCCGAAGAAGCAGGAGGCCACCGGAGATCCCCAGCCCGACCCCGGCCGCAATCCCCACCAGCTTCCACGAACTCCGTCGATAGACCGCGAGGCCCGCGGCCAGCAGCGGCAGGACGACCGCGTGCTCCTTGAAGAGCAACGCAGCGACGAAGAGAGCGAGGACAGGTACGAGTCCGCGGAGATTAGGGACAGGCACCGATTCCCCGCAGACGTCGCGCGGGAAATCGGTGCCTGTCCCTAATCTCCGCAGCCACCGATCCCACAGCAGCAGGCTCAGCAGCGAGAGCAGCAGGCAGCCGAGGTCCGTCTGCGCGGGCCAGTAGGGCATGAGGCCGCGCGC
>VGFB01000442.1 GCA_016869015.1 Armatimonadota bacterium | reverse complement strand
TGAAGTCTTGGGTCGTCGTGGGTCGGCTCACCAGAGCCGACAGAGCCTTCAGATCAATGCCGGACGACGTCGGCTCTGGTGAGCCGACCCACGACGACAAACGGCAACTGCAGGACTCACGGCTGACAGACCACTAGTTGCTCCCCCCAAACTCACAGAGGACGACTGCGTTGACGAGCCTTCCAGACCACCCCATCGGCGTCTTCGACTCGGGCGCCGGGGGACTCACGGTTGTTCGCTCCATCCTCTGCCGGATGCCGCTGGAGCGCGTCGTCTACTTCGGCGACACCGGCTATGTCCCCTACGGGCCGCGGCCCGCGGAACAGATCCGGTGCTTTGCCGTTGACGCTTGCCGGTTCCTGCGCGACCACGGCGCCAAACTCATCGTGATGGGCTGCAACATGTCCTCCGCCATGGCCCTCGTCCAGGCTCGGGCCGCTGTCGACTGCCCGGTCCTCGGCACGATCGACGCCGGCGCCTCGGCCGCCGTCGAGGCGACGCGGACCGGCCGCATCGGCGTTGCCGCAACCGAGGGCACCGTCAGGTCGGGCGCCTACGCCAGAGCGATCCGGGCCCTCCTGCCGAGCGCCGAGGTGTACGAGCAGCCTTGCCCCTTGCTGGTGCCCGCCGTCGAGGCCGGAGTCCAGGATGGGCTCCTCGACGAAGCCGTCCAGGAGAGCGTCGGGCCCCTTGCCGTGCACCGACCTGACACCGTCATCCTGGGCTGCACCCATTACCCCCTCGTGCGGGACGAGATTCAGGCGTGTCTCGGGCGGGATGTCCGGCTCGTGGACCCGGCCGACTCCCTCGCCGAGCGAGCGGCGGCGGAGTTGGCCGGGAGGGCTCTGGAGGCGACCGAGAAGCCGCCGACCCGGCTCGTCTGCCACGCCAGCGGTCCGCCCGATTCGCTCCAGCTCTGGGCGCGGCGGGTCCTCGGGCTGGACCTGCCGGAGGTTGGGCGGATCGACATCCACTAACGGCCGGGCCTGCTGAGAGCGGCAACGGCCGATGCACCGAGGAGCGAGCAACCGTGCTGAGACTTGACGGACGAGGCAATGGCGATCTCCGCCCGCTCGCCCTGGCGCGAGGCGTCTCCAAGTTCGCCGAAGGGTCGTGCCTGATCGACCTGGGCGATACCCGGGTGCTCTGCACGGCCACCGTGCAGGATCGGGTGCCGCCGCATCGTGTCGGCGTCGGCGGCTGGATCACCGCCGAGTACTCCATGCTGCCCCGCGCCGGCAAGGAGCGCAGCAACCGCGAGGCGACCCGCGGGCGCCAGGAGGGGCGGACCATGGAGATCCAGCGCCTCATCGGCCGCTCGCTGCGGGCGGCCTGCAACCTCGAGCAGCTCGGCGAGCGCACCATCATCCTCGACTGCGACGTGCTCCAGGCCGATGGCGGCACCCGCACCGCCTCGATCACCGCCGCCTACGTGGCGCTCGCAGAAGCCTGCGCGGCGCTGGTGAAGGAGCGAGTGATCCGCCGCTGGCCGCTGCTGGACAGCGTCGCGGCGATCAGCGTCGGAGTCGTGTCCGGAGAGCTTCTCGCCGACCTGTGCTACGAGGAGGACTTCCGCGCCTCCACCGACATGAACGTGGTTGCGGTCCGTCGCGGCGGCATCATCGAGGTCCAGGCCACGGCCGAGTCCTCGCCTCTCCCCCGCTCCCGCTTCGACGAGCTCCTGTCCCTCGCCCTGCAGTCCATGGCCCGCCTCTTCGAGGCCCAGGCCGAGTCCCTCCAGGGGGTCGAGGGGCTGCCGTGAGCACGCCGCGACTGATCGTCCTCGCGACCGCCAACCGCGGGAAGGCCCTTGAGCTGGAGGCCCTCGCGGCGGCTCTGCCTGTGCGGGTCGCCCTCTTGAGCGAGCTTGCGGGCCCCGTTGAGACCTCGGAGCCCTTCGGGACGTTCCACGAGAACGCGCGGCGGAAGGCGCACGTCGCCGCTCGGCTCACCGGGGAGTGGGCGCTCGGGGAGGATAGTGGGCTCGCAGTGGACGCGCTCAGCGGCCGACCGGGGGTCTACAGCGCGCGCTTCGCCGGGCCCGGTCAGCCCGATGCGCAACGGGTCGCGCTGCTGTTGGAGATGCTCGAGGGCGTGCCCACCGACCGACGCGGAGCGCGCTTCCACTGCGCGCTGTGCCTCGCGGGGCCCGAAGGCGTCCTGGGCGAGTGGGCGGGCGTCTGCGAAGGGCGGATCGCGAACGAGGCGCGAGGGTCGGGGGGCTTCGGGTTCGATCCCGTATTCGTGGCCGGCGGCCAGTCGCTGACCAGCGCCGAGCTGACTCCCGATGAGAAGAACGCGCTCAGTCACCGGGGGATTGCCATGCGGCGGTTCGTGGCGGATCTCCCCCCTCTGCTGGCGTGACGGACCCCTCGCCTCCCCCGTCCGTCGATCCGCCTCGTCACCACTCCCCCAGCACGTCCTTGAGGTAGGCAATGTCCTCGCGCAGCACCGTCCGGCCCCCGGCCTCCCCACCCGTCAAGGAGATCGTGAACTCCCCCGTGTAGCCCTCCGCGCCGAGGATCGCCGCGACGCGGGCGTAGTCGATTCCCCCGGCGGCAAGCGGGGTCCCCTCGCCCCCGGCGTCTCTCCTCCCGACCCCGCACACGACACAACGCGTGTGCGGCGCAGCCTGTCGCAGTGCTTGCCACGCCACACCCGGGTCGCCTGCCCGGAAGAGAGCCTCGATGTCGAGCGCGAGCCCCAGCCCATCCTCCTCCCACTCGAGGAGGGCTCCAGCATCGTCGCCGCCCAGGGCGGGAGGGGGCAGAGCCACGGCTACGCGCAGGCCGGCGGTGTGAGCGGCCAGCTCGCGCCGCCGCCCGAGCAACCGGCCACCCTCGTCCGCCTCGACCCGCACCACGGATGCCCCCAACACCTCCGCCGCCGGAAGAGCCGACAGGACGCCGCCCACAGCCAACTCATCGGGAACGTCCTCTGCCGGTCCGTCCAGGCTGAGCGCCGTAACCACTACCGCGTGGTCGTACAGGCCGGCCCGGTACGCCCGGGCGACGCCCTCCTCTACCACCGCCACGAGCGGCCATCCATCCGGCTGCAGACCGACGGTTTCCCCGGAGGCCAAGACCGACAACTCGACCCGCCGCATCGAGAGGTCGTCCAGCCCGGCGAGGAGCGAGGAGTACCCGGCGCTCCGAAGCGCCGAGGCTGCGACCGAAACCCGCATGGCGCCTGCCCTGTAGACCTCCCGAAGAGCCGCGAGGGGCGTGCGCTGGTGGAGTTCCCTGCGCAACGCGCACCCCCCTTCGCGCGTTCATATACGCAGAACCTCGCAGGAATGTCCTCGACAAGGGCGAACTCCATGCTCGGACGTCACCTCGAAGGGGGAGCTTCAGCATGTCCGCGAAGACGCGCCTCGCCTGGCTGCCGGCGGCCGCACTGCTATTCACCATGGCTCAGTCCGCGATGGCGGTGACGATCATCAACCAGTTTCCTGCGATTGTCGGCGGCCCGCCGCTCTACTTCGTCGAGGGCGTCGCGGCGGGGGGCGGGAAGCTCTACTACACCAACAGCGAGGAGTTATTCGAGCTCGATCCCGTGACCGGCGCCGAGATCCGGCGCCAGGCGGTCAGCGGCTACATCAACGACCTCGAGTGGGTTAACGGCGAACTGTGGGCGGCGCGAATGTCGCCGCCGTCGATCGTGAGGTTCAACCCGGCGACCTTCGCGGAGCTGGGCTCCTTTGACACCAGCGCGGCGGGCATTCCCGAGGGCGTGACCTTCGACGGTACGGTGGCGCTCTTCTCCGTGGACGGCCCGCCTGCCGAGGTGTTCGAGCTGGACCCGACCACCGGCGCCGTCGGGAACCCTCGGCCTTCTCGCGCCTCCGACCCCGAGGCCTTGACCTTCGGCGACGGAGCCGTATGGGAGGCCGGTAAGGACGAGGGGCGGCTGTACAAGGTCGACCGCCAGACCGGCGCCGTCATCGCCGTATCAGGGGTCCCTTCGCCGGATATCCACGGTCTGGACTACGCTGGTGGGAACGTTTGGGCCACCTCCTACGCCAACCGAGCGATCTACGAGTTCGGTGTGGACGACGTCAATGCCGACCCCACGCTCTCCTGGGTCGGCACGACCGGCTACGTCTCGGACGGCGTCGATCCGGACAGCGGCAACAGCCTGACGCAGTTCGACTTCCGCGTGCGCTATACGGACCTGGACAACGATGCCCCGTGGTGGGTGTTGCTGTACGTCCAACGGGACGGCGCGTGGATGACCGGAACACCGTTTATCATGAGCAACATCTCGGGCAACGACTACCGGGCCGGACCGATCTTCTCGTACACGATGCGCCTCGCCGCGAACTCCACCTACCGCTACTTCTTCGCGGCGCAGAACGAGTTCGGTGATGCCACCGGGCCGCCCACTGGGCTCCGGTCGGGACCGATCGTCTCCGATCAGCCCCCGGTTCTCGCCTGGGCGGGCACGCCGGGGTTCACGACCGACGGCGTCGAGCCTGATGTCGCTCAGCCCAACACCACCCCCATCGAGTTCCGGGTCCTCTACACCGCAACGGTACCGGCGCAGTACGTGAGGGTCCATGTGTTGCGCGACGGCGCGGAGATGCCCGGCAGCCCGCATGACATGGCGACGGCCGACACCTCTCCCGCCGACGGCGCTCTCTACGCCTTCCAGCGCACGCTGCCGCGGTCCCGGCAGTACACTTACTTCTTCGAG
>VGFB01000441.1 GCA_016869015.1 Armatimonadota bacterium | reverse complement strand
CAGCACTTCGCGCTCGCGCGGGTTGAGCTGGCCCAGGAGCTGCTCCAGTTGCTCTCTCAGCACGAGGTTGCTCGCCGCATCGACCGGCGAGCGGACCTCCTCGTCGGGGACGAAGTCCCCCAGGTGGCTGTTCTCCTCCTCGCCGACGGGGGCTTCCAGCGAGAGCGGCTCCGGGGCGATGCGCCGAATCTCGCTCACCCGCTCCAGCGGCATGTCCATGTCCGCCGCCACCTCCTCCAGCGTCGGCTCGCGGCCCAGCTGCTGGAGGAGCTGACGGGAGGTCTTAACCAGGCGGTTGATCGTCTCCACCATGTGCACGGGGATCCGGATGATCCGGCCCTGGTCGGCGATGGCGCGGGTGATCGCCTGGCGCACCCACCAGGTCGCGTAGGTGCTGAACTTGTAGCCCTTGCGGAAGTCGAACTTCTCGACCGCGCGCATGAGCCCCATGTTGCCTTCCTGGATGAGGTCCAGGAAGCTCATCGAGCAGCGGCCCGTGTACTTCTTGGCGATGCTGACCACCAGACGCAGGTTCGCCTCCGCGAGCTTGCCGATGGCCTCCTCGTCCTTCACCTTCAGCGCGTCGGGTAGTTGGGTGGCGAAGTCCATCTGCCGGGTGAACCCGACCTCGATCAGGCTGCCGGTGCCCACGCCGTCGGCCTCGTCCTGCGGGTAGACCGGGTACGCCGTCGCCTCGCTGGGCGTCTCCTCGGTCTGGAACTGCACCTTCACGGCGCGGCGCATCGGGAGGCCGTCGGCGTCGCGGATGCCCCGCTGGCCGCCCCGAACGGTCAAGGTATGGTCGGCGCCGAGCCGCAACGCGAGATCGGGGATGAACCGCACCTCGTTCACGTGGGGCACGTACTCGGCCGAGCCGGGCACGGGCATGTCGGCGTCGTCGACCAGCGCCACCGTCTGCGGTCCGACGCTCCTGGGGTCGAGCGGTTTGGAGAACCGCACCGTCACCGCCGTGGCCACCGGAACGCCCTCGGCACCGTGCGCCGGTTCCGCCTCGCAGGCGCGCGGGCCCGCCCGGGTCGCCGCGGTCACGAACTCGAAGCCCGCGTCCGCCGGCAGCAGACGCCCATCCTCGCTGCGCACGCCATCCAGGCCGCCCTTCACGGTCACCCGATAGGTGGTCCGGTAGCGCAGCGGCTGGTGGGGCGCGAACCGGAGGCGCCCCGGGCGGTCCTCCAGAGTGAGCGTGCCCGGCACCGGCCGCCCCTTCTGGTCGGCGACGCTGACGACGCGTCCGCGCCGTGCCGACGGCGCGATGGAGTCGCTGAAGTCGACGATGATCGCCGAGGAGACGTCCACCAGCCGGGCGCCGTCCTGCGGCATCGAGCGGAGAATGGCCAGCGGAGACCCGGCGCGGACCGTGCGGAAGGTCCAAACTCGATCCCGACCCATTCGCCGGCCCGCCAGGTCGCGCATGCCGATCTCGCCGCCCCGCACCGCCACGGTGTACAGCACGTCATGCTCCAGCCGCTCGCGCGGTCGGAACGCCAGGGCATTCCGCAGCTTGTCGTAGTAGACTTCCCCGTCGCCCTTCTGGATGCGGCGCGCGAGGACCACTTCCTCCCGCGGGGTCAGCAGCGGGAATCGCCCGATCTGCCGCAGGTACATTCGCACCGAGTCATCGATCGGGATGCCGTCCAGATCGGAGAGCTCCTGGTCGTCCGGCTCCTCCGACTCCACCTCCACCACCGGCTCGGTCTCCTCGTCGGCCGCCTCCTCTTCCTCTTCCTCCTCGCCGCCGTCGTCCACCTGGATGCCCGCGTCCGCCAGCAGCCGGTACAGCTCCTCGGCCGCCTCCGCGTCGAGCGTCTCCACCTCGCTGAGCGCATCCTGAATGTCCTGCAGCGTGAGGACACCGGTCCGCTTGCCCTTGGCGATCAGCAGGCGGACTTCCTTGAGGTCCTGCAGGCTGGAGGCCTGTCCCTCCGTCAAACCCTCTTCGCCCCCTTCAGTCGTAGACTGCATTCCCGCCATCCCGTAGGTCGGGACTCCCGTCCCGACGCCGTTGTCGTCGCCCTTCCCAATACTCAACACTGCCGTGCTCACTGGTAGTCCCAGTACTCCCGCTCGCCGCGGCCGTGGAGGCCCTTGCGGATCTCCATGAGACGTTGGTAGCGCGGATTGTCGGTCGAGACCTCGCCGGAGCGGATCAGCTCCTGCACCTCTCGCTCCACGTCGGCGAGGGTCTCCCCGGTCGCTCGCGGAGCCAGCGGCTCCGCTTCGCCGCCATACAGCCGCAGGCCTCTATCCCCCAGCAAGTGTGCCTCACGGATCAGGAGGATGTCACGGTCCAGCTCGGAGGGGTCGTAGGGCTCCTCTCCGACCGCAGCATCCGCCGCCGCCGCAAACAGCTCCTCGTTCTCCGATAGACGCTCGGCGACGGCCCCGTGGTTCGGCGCCTCGCTGCTCTCGATCACCTGCACCACCACCTCGGCAATCTCCCGATGGACCGGGAGCAGCAGCTCGTCGGGGCTCAGGTGCTCGAAGATGACCGCTGCCAACTGCGGAGCGACCAGCATCGCCGCGAGCATCCGCCGCTCGCGGAGGTGGGCGTTCCGAACCACCGGATGGCTGCTCCGGGCCAGCGTCTCGGCGATGAAATCGGCGCTGACGGGCGAATGCTCGGAGTCCGGGGTGTGGCCGCCATACTGCGCGACCGCCACGTCGAGGAGGAACTGCTCCCTCCGCCTCTCCTGTTCCAGCCACTCCACCCGCGCCAGCCGCCGCCCCTGCTGCCGGGTTCGCGCCCGCGGGTACCCCTTCTCGGCCAGGATCGACTCCCAGGCGTCCCGCTTTGTCGGGGCCGTCTCTCTCGCGCGCCGATGCAGCTCCTGCAGCAGCGCCTCCTCCAACCGCGAGGCCCGGCCCACATCGGGGCCTGCCCACTCATCGGCCGTCCAGGCGACCAGCGCCTGTCGGCGAGCGATGTCGGGCACTTCGGCCAGAATCCCAGCCACCTCTCGCGCCGCCTTCGTGCGGCCCTCCGGGCCCTCGTCGGCGTGCCGGGCAAACACCATCCGGACCCGGTACTCTACTAACCCGATGCGCTCCCGCAGAAGTTCCCTGAAGCCCTCGGCCCCAAACTCCCGTACGTAGTCGTCCGGGTCCTTGCCCTGCTGGGGCGTGGCGACCTTCACCGCGGCCGAGCAGTTCTCGAACACCCGCACGCTCCGTAGCGCCGCCTCCATCCCCGCCTCGTCGGCATCGAAGACCAGACAGATCTCCGGCGTGTACCGCGCCAGGACGGTCGCGTGCTGTTCCGTCAGCGCCGTCCCCAGCGTCGCCACGCAATGCTGGATGCCGTGCTGCGCGAGGGCCACGACGTCCATGTACCCCTCGACCACCACCGCAAAACCCTCCTCCGCGATGGCGCGCCGCGCGACATCCAGTCCGTAGAACGTTCGGCCCTTGCGGAAGGCGATCGTCTCGGGCGAGTTCAGGTACTTCGCCGGGTCCTCCGGGTCCAGCGCCCGCCCCCCGAAGGCGATCACGCGCCCGACCACATCGTGGATCGGGAAGATGATCCGGTTCCGGAAGACGTCGTAGTAGGTGCCCTGCTCTTCATTGCGCCGGGCGAGTCCCGCCCGCAGCGCGCGCTCCGCCCCGATGCCCCGGCTCCCCAGGTGGCCCAGCAGCTTGTCCCATCCGCTCGGCGCGTACCCGATGTGGAACCGCTCGATGGTGGCCTCGTCGAGGCCCCGGCTCGCCAGGTACGCCCGCGCCGGAGCGCCGGACTGCGCGCGCAGCTGCTCCGCGAACCACTCCGCGGCGACGGCGTTGGCGTGGAGGACCTGCTCCCGCTCGTCCCGCGACTCCCGCTGCTCCGGCGTCGTCTCCCACGTGATCCCCAGCCGGTCCCCCAATAGCTTCATCGCCTCGGGGAAGCCGACGTTCTCGACCCGCTGCACGAAGGTGAACACATCCCCCGCCGCCCCGCACCCGAAGCACTTGTAGAACTTGGCTTCGCGGTTGACGTTGAACGAGGGCGTCTTCTCCTGGTGGAACGGGCACAGGCCCTTATGGTTGCGGCCGGCCGGCCGCAACTCCACGTACTGGCCGATCAGATCGACCAGGTCGATCCGTTCGCGGATCTCTTCCTTGGCGGCTTCGGGGCCCATGGGTGCTTCCGTAGGGACGCGAGGACTCGCGGTCTAGCTTCGTGTTCGCCCTTCCCGCCCCGGCACCTTCCGCCCGTCGGCGGGATTCCGGCGATAGAGGGGTATACGCACAGAAGCAGCCGGGGTTGCCGGCTGCTTCTCCCTACTGCAGAGCGACGCCACGCCGTTGTGGGGGCGGACCCACGTGTCCGCCTCGTTGCGTGGTGTGTTACTTCCAGATGTGGATGCGGGTCACCTTCATGTTGTGGAGAGTGAACGCGATGTTGTTGTTGTCCGAGTAGGTGAGCACGGCATCGCGGGACAGCACGTTGGTCTCGCTGTTGAAGGTCACGCTGATCGGGCCCAGAGCACCCGCCGCCGCGGCTCCGCCGCCGCCCCCGCCGCCCATCGCCGGGCCGCCCATCCCTGGCATGCCGCCGCCCATCCCTGGCATGCCGCCGCCCATCATCGGGCCGCCCATCCCTGGCATCGCGCCGGCTTCACCGCCGGGCATCCCGGCGCCGGGCGGCCCGCCCGGCATTCCGCCCGGGGCGGCGCCACCAGGGGCCGCTCCGCCGCCACCGCC
>VGFB01000440.1 GCA_016869015.1 Armatimonadota bacterium | reverse complement strand
TGGACGAGCGCCTGGAACATCTGGCCGTACTGCACGTACTCGGGCACGCTCAGCGTCTCGGGGTCGGCGTAGTGCAGGCGAATGGCGGCGGGCACGGTGTCCTTCTCAAACAGGTTCGTGTGCATCGCCCAGGCCGGCGTGCCCGGCTGCAGTTCCTCCGGCGTCATGATCTCCCGCAGGGAGTCCAGGTGCGGCGGGCCGATGACACCGTACTCGCTGACGAAGCGCGACCGGCACTCGTCGTACACCTCATGCCGGAGGCGCCGGTTGACATCCGGGTTCATGAAGGCCGGGGCCCACCAGTGGCAGTCGCCGGTCAGCTCGTCGTTGGGGTTCTCGCCACCGGCGGGGCTGCCGGGCCAGTACGGCCGCCGCGGGTCCAGCATCCGGCACAGATCCGGCAGCACCCGGTTGTAGAACAGCCGGCCGCCGACGTCCAGCGGCTGCGACTTGTCTGGATTCCACCAGTCGCGGAAGCCCCAGGTGCACTCGTTGTTCCCGCACCACAGCGCGAGGCTGGGGTGGTGCCGCAACCGGGGGATGATCGCCCGCGCCTCGGCTTCGATCGCGGCGCACAGCCGCGAGTCCTGTTCGGGATAGGAGGTGCAAGTCAGCATGAAGTCCTGCCAGACCAGGATGCCCATGCGGTCGCAGGCGTCGTAGAACGCCGGGGCCTCGTAGATCGAGCAGCCGTTGATGCGGAGCATGTTCATGTTCGCCTCGCGGGCCTCGGCCACGAGCGTCTCATACTTCTCGTCAGAGATGCGGGCGAGAATGGCATCGTGGGGGCCGAGGTTGCCGCCGCGGCAGAAGACCTCCTCGCCGTTGACACGGAAGCAGAAGCGACTGCCCTCGTCCAGCCGCGTGCGGTCGATCTCGATGGTGCGCAGGCCGATGGAAAAGGCGCGGGCAGCGCCGCCGATCCCGTCGGCGTCGGTCACCGTCGCGCGGACCCCGTAGAGCGGCTGCTCGCCCATGCCGTTGGGCCACCAGAGCCGCGGGTCGGCAATGGCAAGGCGGTCGCGCACCGGCATGCGCCCGGGCGGGACGTCGAGGTCGTACCGGCGGGTGATCGCTGGGCCGTCATGCGGCGGCTGGATCTCCAGCGTGAACAGGCAACGGCGTTCCGCCCACGGGTGCAGGTTCTCGACCACGGCCTCGAGCTCCAGTTCGACTCGCTGGCCTTCTCGCACAGTATCGAGGCGCACGTCGGCGAGTACGGCGTGACTGCGACCCTCCAGGCGCACGCCGCGCCACAGGCCGATGTTTGGCAGCGGGTCCACCCAGTCCCAGCCATAGGAGAACTGCGGCTTGCGGAGCCACTTGACGCCGGGCCACATCCGGCCCCGCCTCGGGTCGTCCTCGGGCACGGGATTGGGGAGGCTGCCATCGACGGCGGGGTTGGGCCGGGGCGCTTGCCCCTGCCCGGGTGGGGTAGCATCCTGTGCGAGTTCGCTGCCGGCGGTCAGCCGCACGACCAGCTCGTTGGTCCCCTCCACCAGGAACGGCTTCACGTCGAAGACCGCGGGCACGAAGGCGTTGGCGGCTTCACCCATGAGTTGCCCGTTGACGAAGACCTGCGCGTACAGGTCGAGACCCTCGAAGACCAACTGCTGACGCTCGTGCTGCAGGAAGTCAGCGGCCACTGCGAAGTGCGTGCGGAACCACCACGACTTCGTCTCCGGCCAGCGGCAGTCGGGCATGTTCGCGCCTATGCTGGGATCGGGCATCTGCCCGGCGCGCATGAGGTCGAGGTGGATCTCGCCTGGGACCTGCGCCGGCAGCCAGCCATCGGTCGCCTGCTGCACCACGGCCAGCCCGTCCGCGCCGAGGCAGTCAAAGGCCTCCGCTCGCACCGACCAGAGCCCGTTCAGCGAAGTCGTCGTCATGTCACCCTCCGTGTGGTTGACGTGCCGTTGGCGCCTGTCACCTCGTGGCGTCACGGCCACTCCGTCCACCAGTGGCCAGCCCGCAGTTGAGCGGCGTCCAAGGGGGCAGTGCTGACAGCGGTGAGCTCGGCCGTCCCTCCCGCCGGCAAGTCGAAGAAGTTGTCGGAGAACTCGACCCGGACGCTCTCGTCACCGTAGCGCAGATGGCAGAAGCGTGCGAAGTGCACAGTGGTGACGGTCAGGGCCGTGACCACCCTGGCGCCCTCCTCCCGCACACCCGACACTTCGACTTGCAGCCCCGGCTCCTTGGGCCACGGCACGTGCTTCCAGCCGTCGGGGAAGTACATGATCTCGCGCATGGCCACCCCCTCCAGTTCGGCGGCCAAGAAGAAGTGGTCGCCGGGGGCGAACTCGCGGTCCGCCCGCGGGCAGGCGTGGAAGCGGGTCGTGCGGTTGGCGGCGGCTCTCACCATCCGGGTCTTCTGCCACAGCACACTGCCATCCAGCCGCTTGAGCCCAAACCGCACCCTCAGCCGCGCGGGGTGGAGCGTGTCGTTGCCGATGAGGAACTCGAACATGCCGTGGCGCTCGAAGAGGATCGGGGTGAGCGGCGCGCAGGCGCGCTTGGCGGCGAAGTATGCCGGCTTGGGCGTGCGGTAGTAGTCGATGATCGACCAGTTGGACGTCGGCCAGCAGTCGTTGTAACTCCACATCATGGTACCGCCGTTGTTCGGGCGGTCGCGCCGGGCGGAGTCGAACTCGGCGCGCATCATCTCGGCATGGACGGCCTGGCCGTACTTCACATAGGTCTGCAGGTCGTTGATCTCGCCGAACGTCGCGCCGGCCACCATCAGATGCTGCTCGTGGTGCGGGAGGTTGGCGTGCCCGCGCTGGATGTGGTAGATCCAACTGTCGTTGGGCGGCCAGTGGTTCTCCGGCGCCATGAAACGCCTGAGCGTGGCCACCGAGCATGGTCCCTGGATGCAGAACTCCGAGTCGAACGAGCAGACCTGTTCGAAGTGGCCGCGCCACTTGTCATACTGCTGGTCCGTCTCAAACAGGGCGTACTTCCAACTGGAGATGTGGCTGTTGCCCGAGTTGGGCACATTGCCGTTGTCATCCCTGGACTGCGGGCTCGATTCCGTGTAGGGCACTCCCAGCCCAAACCGGCTGACCAGACCGCGCAGGAGCATGGTGTACAGCTGAGGGTCGTCCGCGTAGCGGTTGACCACCCATTCATCGGCCGTGTCTTCTTCGGAGTAGACCCCGGTGTCCATCATCAGGCCGGGGCTCTGGCCGTGGTCGAACGGGTGCGACCAGGAGTAGCCGTCCTCGTTGCACCCGCACCAGACCGCGAGGCAGGGGTGGTTGCGCAGGCGCCGGATCTGGTAGTCGGCCTCGGCGATGATCTCGCCGCGGAGCCTGGCCAGCGGGTAGCCCGTGCTCGCGAACATGAAGTCCTGCCAGACCATGATCCCGAGCCGGTCGCAAAGCTCATAGAAGCCGTCCGGCTCGTAGCGTCCTACGCCGATGACCCGGATCATGTTGAAGTTGGCCTCGACCGCCTTGTGCAGGTAGTAGTCGATCTGCTCGTCCGTCACGGTGCCCGGCCAGAGTTCAGGTGTCTCCCAGTTGCCGCCCTTGCAGAACACGGGCTGGCCGTTGACTCTCAAGCCAAAAGAGAACCCCGGTCCAGCGTCGTCCGTGAAGGGCTCTTCATGGATCTGGACCTCACGGATGCCAAACCGGCCGGAGCGCCTGTCAACCACCTCGCCGGCGCACAGGAGCTCCACGGAGTAGTCGTAGAGGGGCTGGTCGCCATGGCCGTTCGGCCACCAGAGTGCCGGGTTCTCGATCACGATACTGGTGTAGGAGCGGTACGTGTCGCGGGTTATGATGCGCGAGATGGCCGTCCCGTGCCCTGCAACGCTGAGCCGGATCTCGTGTCCGGCTTTCCTGGCCGCCGGCGTTACCTCGAAGAAGAAGTCCGCCCGGCCGGAGACGAACGTCTGCAGGCTCACGTCCAGGAGACGTCTGTCGTGGTCATGCTCGACCCAGACCGGGCCGGCGAGGCCGATGGAGGGCAGCGGCAGCGACCAGTCCCACCCGAAGTTGAACTGGGGTTTGCGCAACCAGGCCCGGCGGTTCTTCCAGCCCGCATGCTCGTCCAGGCGCGGCCCGCCGAGGAGCTGGTCGATGGACCTGAAACGGATGAGGAGTTCGTTCCCGGATTCCCTGAGCTTGCCGGCAATGTTGAGCCGATGCAGCCGGAACGCGTTCTGCATCTGCCCCACGCACTCGCGGTTGAGGAAGACCTCGGCTGGGCCGTCCGCGCTGTCGAGGCAGAGCTCGACTGCGGCACTGCCGCCGCTGTCGCGCGGCGCATCGAACTCGCAGCGGTACCACCACTCCTTTGCCGTCACCCAGTAGCACTGCCGGGCTTGGGTGTCGTAGTGCGGGTTCGGCATCTTGCCATGCTCGACGAGCGTGGCATTGACGTCACCCGGAACGCGGCACGGCAGCCAGTCGCCCCCGTCAACATCGGGAAAGCGGGGAGACTGGGTTTCGTCTCCCTGCGGGTCCTGGCCGGCTATTCGCCAGTCGGTCAGCAGCATGGTCTTCATCGTCGGTACTCCCTCGGCACAGAACCGGTCCGCGCCGGCCGCCAGCCATCGGTCGCCTGCCGTACCACGGACAGCCCGTCCGTACCGAGGCAGCCGAAGGCCTCCGGACGCGCTGACCCCTGCCTTAGTACTTCCCGTAAGTCCGCGCCGTGTCAATCAGCGCCCTGAGGTTCTCGTCGGGTGTGTCGCG
>VGFB01000439.1 GCA_016869015.1 Armatimonadota bacterium | reverse complement strand
CCCCGATCGCGACGACCGCGCGGGCCAACCGGCACTCGCGCCCCTCGCGCCACGGCCACGTCAGCGCGCCGACGGGCCACGCGACCTCGGCCAGGTAGTCGATGTGCCAGCGACGGGGCTTGCGCCGCCGCGCATGCCGCGCCAGCCGCGCTGCGAGACCCCGACGGGCGCTTCCGGCGTAACCATAGCGGCCCGGAGTCAGCCGGACCGCCCCCAGGGCCCCAACGGTCACGACCACCTCGCGCGGCACGTCGAAGGTGAAAAGGTAGACCCCGGAGTCCCCCGGGCTTCCAGTCACGGTTGGGCGCCCTGGATCCTGGAGGGCGTCGGGAAGGCCACGGTCAGCTCGATGCCGTCCGGGCGCAAGCGCTCTCGGATCACCCGCGGCGTTCCCACGCCGCGGCCCGCGCCGGGCGGGCCCGTCACCACGACTCCCGCCAGGGTCAACCCCTCGGCCTCAATGCGCTCCATCGCCTCCGGCAGGGGCAGGGCCACCCGGCTCTCGGCCAACCTAGACCTCCATGATCTCCTTGCGCTTGGCCTCGATGAGTCGATCGACCTTCTGGATCATCTCCTCGGTGATCTTCTGCACGTCCTTCTCGCCGAGGCGCACCTCGTCCTCGGAGAGACCGTCGCGCTTCTCCATCGCCTTGATGCCGTCAATGGCCTCGCGCCGCATGTTGCGGACGGCGACCTTGGCATCCTCCCCGACCCGCTCGGCGCGCTTGGCCAGGTCGGCGCGGCCCTCCTCGGTGGGCGCCGGAATCTCGAGGCGGACGATGTGGCCGTCATCACTGGGGTTCAGGCCCAGTTCGGAGGTCAGGATGGCCTTCTTGATCGGGCTGATCGCCGCCTTGTCCCAGGGCGTGATGGTCAGATAGCGGGGCTCGGGGACGGCGATGGTGGCCACCTGGTTGATGGGGACCTTGCTGCCGTAGTACTCCACGTGGATTCCATCGAGGAGGGCGGGGCTCGCCCGCCCGGCGCGGATGCGCGCGAGCTCCGTCTCCGTGTGCTCGACACGCTGGGCCATCTTGGCCTTCATCTTGGCGATCAGCCTGTCCATGTGAGCCCCCTTTCTCCTGCGTCGGAACATCGGCGGAGGGCAGTGGCGCCGTCGGCCTGCCCAGGGCAGGCGCGGCCGGCGGTCGGCTAGTCGGCGCCCCCCTCGTGGTCGACAAGCGTCCCGATCTCCTCGCCCATGGCGGCGCGCACGATGTTGCCCGGGCGGGTGATGTTGAACACGATGATCGGGAGATCGTTGTCCTTGGCGAGGGCGATGGCCGCGGCGTCCATGACCGCCAGCTCCTCGTTCAACACGCGCTTGTAGCTCACATGCTTGAGAAGCTTCGCCTCGGGGTTCAGGCGGGGGTCGGAGTCGTATACGCCATCGACGTTGGTGGCCTTCATGATCACCTTGGCCCCGATCTCGATGGCCCGCAGCACCGCGGCCGTGTCCGTCGTGAAGAACGGGTTGCCGCTGCCCGCCGCGAAGATCACGATGCGGTCCTTCTCCAGATGGCGGATCGCGCGCCGCCGGATGAACGGCTCGGCCACCTCCCGCATCTCGATGGCGGTCTGCACGCGCGTGTCCGCCCCCTCGCTCTCCAGGGCCTCCTGCAGCGCGAGGGAGTTGATCACCGTCGCGACCATGCCCACGTAGTCGGCGGTGGCCCGGTCCATGCCCTGCTGCGCCGCCGTCTTGCCGCGCCAGATGTTGCCCGCGCCAACCACGACGGCGGCCTCGGCCCCGGCCTCCGCGACCGCGCGCACCTCATCGGCGATGCGGCGCACCTCCGCCCACGCGATGCCGAACTCGCCATCGCCGGCGAAGGAGCCGCCGCTCAGCTTGAGCAGAATGCGTGGATACCGCAAGCCCTGCGAACCGGGACCGATGGAGATCACTCAGGCAGCTCCTCGCCCAGCGCGAAGCGCACGAAGCGTCGCACGATGATCTTCTCGCCGCACTGACTCACCAGATCGTCGACGAGGTCCTGGATCTTCTTGCTCTCGTCGCGGATGTACTCCTGCTCCAGCAGACAGAACTCCTCGTAGAACTTGCGCATCCGCCCCTCGACCATCTTCTCGGCGATGTTCTCCGGCTTCCCCTCGGTCTTCGCCTGCTCGATGAGGACGCTGCGCTCGCGGGCGAGGTCGGCCTCGGAGACCTCCTCCTTGGAGACCCACTTGGGCTTGGCCGCGGCGATCTGCATCGCCAGTTCGCGCGCCAGCGCGCGGAACGAATCGGTGCGGGCGACGAAGTCGGTCTCGCAGTTCACCTCGAGCAGCACGCCGATGCGACCGTCGCCGTGGATGTAGGACACCACGGCGCCCTCGCTGGCGGCGCGATCGGCGCGCTTGGCCGCCACGGCGATGCCCTTCTTGCGCAGGATGTCCTTGGCCTCTTCGAAGTCTCCGTTGGCCTCCTGCAACGCCTGCTTGCAGTCCATGATGCCGCAGCCGGTCTGCTCGCGCAGCTTCTTCACGTCGGCGGGGCTAATGGCCATCTCCATGCTCCTTCACGATCGCGGGCGGGCCCCGGCGAGCCGATGCCGCCCGGTTCCTCGACCCGGGCCCGCCGCGCGCCGGTAGTCGTTCACTCTTCTTCCTCTTCGTCGAGCGCCTCGTCGTAGACGTCCAGGCCGTCCGGTCCCTCCAGCGTCATGCCCTCCGTCTCGCCGGCGAGGTGTGACTCCGTGAGCTTCTGCTGGTAAATCCCCCGGCCTTCCTGCGCCGCGTCGGCGATCTTGTTCGTCAGCAGGCGGATGGCGCGGATGGCATCGTCGTTGCCGGGGATGGGGTAGGTCACCTCGTCGGGGTCGCAGTTCGTGTCCAGGATCGCGACGGTGGGAATGCCGAGCTTCGTGCACTCCTTGACGCAGATGTGCTCTTTCTTGAGATCGACGATGTAGGCGATCGCCGGGGTCCGCGTCATCCCCCGAATGCCGCCGAAGTACAGCTCGAGCTTGTCGCGCTCCTCCCGGAACCGCGCCTCTTCCTTCTTCGTGAAGCGGTTCAGCATCCCCATCTCTTCCATCTGGTACAGGTCATGGAGACGCCGAACCCGGCTGCGCATCGTCTCGAAGTTGGTCAGCATGCCCCCCAGCCACCGCTGGTTCACGAAGAACTGCCCGCACCGCTCGGCGGCCTGCTGGATGGACTCCTGCGCTTGCCGCTTCGTCCCGACGAACAACACCGTCCCCCCGCTCCCGGTGACATCACGCACGGCGTTGTAGGCCTGCTCGAGCCGACGGAGGCTCTGGTGCAGGTCCACGATGTAGATCCCGTCGCGCTCCCCGTAGATGTACCGCTTCATCTTCGGGTTCCAGCGGCGGGTCTGGTGCCCGAAATGGACACCGGCTTCCAGCAACTCCTTCATCGACACTAACGCCATGGCTCGGCCTCCTCCTGGCCACGCCGCCCTGGTTGGGGCGGCGCACGTCCCATTCCGCTTGGCTCGCTGAGCGGGCCGCGACGGGTTGCTCGCGAGCCGGGCAACGGGGTCCCCGCTGAGCGCAATCGGACGTTGGGATGATGGGATGGGGACGCGCGACAACAGGCGCCGCAGCGGGGATCGCCTCAGCCCCGCCCGGCACGCCGCTCCCGAGCGCCCAAACCCTTGGCTGCGCTTGCGCGCAGCGCGGGCAAAGTACCACAGAACCCGACGCAGCGTCAAGCTGCCCGAGAGCGCGGCAGACAGCGGGACGGCGCGACGCCTAGGTCAAACGGCGGAGGACGCTGAAGCGGCGGGTCTCGCGGAAGCCGAACCGGGAGTAGACACGCTCCGCGGCCTCGTCGCCGGTCCACAGGACCCAGGCGTTGTGCAGCCCCCGGGCCTTCATCGTCTGCAGGCACCTCGCGAGCAACACCGTGCCGATTCCCCGGCCCCGCAGGTCCTCCCGGACCCCAAACGGGCCGAAGTGCTCGCCCCGGAACTGGCAGTAGCCGACGACCTCGCTCGCGTGGCACCGGCGTCCCGCCGGTGGAGGACCTTCTGCGCTCACCGGCGAGATGGCGGCGCCACGGAGGGCGAGCGTGAACTGCTCCTCCACTGCGAGGCCGCGGGTGATGTCGATGAGCAGCTCACGGGCGTCGCGGAGCCAGTCGGGCGGAGCGTGATCGCGGAGGAAGGCCAACAGCAGGGGCATCTCGTCGGCGCGCAGCGACCGCACCTCGATGCCGGCTTCCCGAAGCCGCTGCTCCGCGGCGGTGAAGGGCGCGTAGTCGAACAGAACGATGGAAGCGTCCATGCTCAGCGGACGGGACACGACCTCGAAGCCGCGCCGCCGCAGGAAGGCCAGACCCTCCGCGTAGTGCGCCTCGTCCACGCCCGGCACGAAGTAGTGGAGTACATACGGCGCCAGGGACACGTGAGTGCAGCCCGCCGAGCGAAACAGCTCAAGGGCGCGATCGAGCAGCGCCGTGCCGATCCCCTGGCGTCGGATCCCCGGGGCGACGCCGAAGGCGGTGATCCACCCGGGCCGGTTCGTCCCGACCTGGGCGGCGCGGTCGATCAGGCAGAGGCAACAACCAGCGAGACGGCCCTCGATCTCGGCGACCGGCAGCCACTCGGGGTCGAAGTTCACGTCGAGCAGCACCTTCCGGCGGAAGGTCGGGGCGTCGATCGGGTCATGGGGCAATGCCGCGCTCCAGAGGGCGAGCAAGTCGGCCTCGTCGGAATGGCGGTAGGCTCGGATCACCATGGCTACAGCTCCGCCCTGACCTGCAGCTTCTGTGCGTCC
>VGFB01000438.1 GCA_016869015.1 Armatimonadota bacterium | reverse complement strand
CAGCGGAACCGGGTGGCTGTACACCCAGGCGCTGCCGGTGCCGTAGGTGAAGTAGTAGCGGTTGGTCTGGCTGCCCTCCTGCTGGATGGCGAAGCCGGTGAAGGTGCCCTCGTGGTTCCCCAGGATGTCGGCGTACTGCACCTGCTCCGCCGCGGGCTTCACCCAGCACTCCACCGTGAAGGTGTCGGTCAGCGTCGGGAGGGTGGTATCCGAGGTGACGAAGGAGCGCTTCCCGTCCAGGGACAGGCACTGCCCCTCCCGACCCGGCGCGAAGGCGCAGTTGCCCGTGGGCGTGCCGTGGTGGTTGTTGCCTGAGGTGTCCCGGAAGTCGCCGTCAAAGCGCCACTCCAGCAGCAGGCCGTTTCTGTCGGGCTCCTGGGCCGCGGCCCGGCCGCACGCCGCGGCGAGGGTCAGCAGCGTTGCGAGCATCAGGACGGTGTTCGTCATGCGCACTCCCTTGGCGAACACTACGCGCCCTTCCGCACCAGGATCGCGAAGTGATCGCTCGGCATCCGGATCTCGTAGAGGCGGCGGCCCGCCTCCTGGACCTCGGTGACCATGCCCGACACAACCCGCGCGCCATCGGCGTCGACCACATGCACCTCCGCGGCCGCGCCGTCGGGCAAGCCGAAGCGGCCCGAGACCGCGGTGTGGATGCGCTCGCGGCCCAGCACGTAGCCCGGGCCGATCTGCTCGGGCGTGATCGGGAACATCACGGAGGTGAAGTTCCACGGCGCGGGCGGGCGGGCGTAGTAGTGGCCGTAGTACACGGCGCCGCGCTTGAGCAGCTCCCGGACGTGGCGGGCGCTCTCCTGGTGGGTGGCCTCGACGGTGCGGTTGCCCAGGCCCAGGGGGCAGCCGAGGTGCGTATCGCTCATGGCTGAGAAGGAGTTGCCCTCCACGAAGCGCACGAGTTTCCTGCGCATCATCGTCCGCGTGTGGGCCTGGGTGTTGGCCATGAAGAACAGGCCCTGGCCCTGGATGGAGTCCACGATGCGGAGGGCCAGGGGCTGCATGATCAGCGGGATGCTGGTGAGCTTCCCGGTGACCTCGTGGGTGGCCGGGTCAATGCTGACCGTGCAGCCGTCCCAGGGCAGTCCGGGAGCGAACCGCTCCACGCTGTAGCTCATCTCGTCCCAGTACACGCCCCTGACGCCGATGTCCTCGATGAGCGTGTTCAGATAGCCCCAGATGGCTCTCCCGTAGCTGTTCTCCGCGGTGGGCACGAAGAGGGGGAGTTCCTGGGCGTGGGGGTAGTCGATCTGTTGCCCACTCCCGTCGAGAAGCCGCGAGTCGGCGTACTTCGTCCGGCAGTCCGGCTCGGTGCAGCACTGGGCGTGGAGATAGGCGATGGGCACCAGCTCGGGGTCGGCCGCCGCCATCTTCCGGGTCCAGTCGCGCTCCCGAGCAACGAACTCGGGGGCGAAGAGGATGCCCGTGCCGTGGGCGTACCGCCCGTCCGGGTACTGCGCGATGCCCCCGCAGATGTACTTCAGGCCGCGTTCGTGCATCCACTGGGCGTACTGCTCACCGGTGAGTCCCGGCGGCCAGGGGCGCGCGAAGATGAACGCGCCGGGAATGGTGAAGTTCACGTCCCAGTTGCGCCGGACGGCGTTCACGAAGGCCCAGTAGTCACCCCCCGGAACCGGGTAGATCGACCACTCCAGCGTCAGGCGGCCCTGTGGCGGCAGGCCCAGCCGGTCGTCGGCCAGGCCGAAGGTCCTGGTATCGTGGAGGCTGCGGACGTGGACGCGGAAGACATCGTCCTCGGCCACCAGCCCGACCCCGAGCCCCTCGCACTGCGCGAAGGCGCTGGGGTGCATGGCTTCCCAGGCGTTCGCAGCCTCGGAGAAGGACTTCCGGCCGGCCAGATAGACAGCCTCGGGCGGAGCGGGCGTCTCTGCGACGTGCTCGAACTGCACCCCGATGAGCCCATCCGAGGTGTTGGTGAAGGTGTCGGCAACCTGCACGTGGTCGCCCGCGACCGTCACCTGACGCGAAATCCGGCACGGGCCGGCCCCGAACTCCGTGGGGCCGGCAGTCTGGGGCTCTCGCCACTGACCGCCGGGCAGGCTCACGCGGGTACGAACCGGGATCTCCCGACCGCCCACTCGCACGATGAGGGTCCCGTCGTGCGCGGTCACGTCGATCGACGAAGGCGCCGGGCGCGCGGCCACGTAGGTAGGCAGCGGCCCAGTCGGCGGCGGCTCGACCACGTCGGCGCGCGGAGCCTCGACGAAAGCCCCCACCTCGACGGTGAGGTTTCGCAGCACCAACGTGTCCTGCTCCTGGAGCACTTTCAGGTGCTCGATCCGCAGCTCGTTGGCGCCGGGCTTCACATGCCGCGTGATGTCCCATACGAAGCGGTACGGCGCGTCCTTGGCCTCGACGCCGTAGGGGCTCTGCGTGTCCGTGAGCGCGGCCTCGAAGTCGGGTGAATAGAGCACGCGCCAGCTGCCGTCGCAGTACCAGGTCAGGTCGACTCCGTTGCGGATGGCGAAGGCGTCGGTCTTGTTCAGCAGGTCGTCGCGACCGAGACGGTTGCCGTTGACGGTCACGATGATCCACGGGTTGGAGCCGGAGAGTTGCGGCCAGTCGATGCGCGCGTCCAAGACCAGACGCACCTGGTGCTCAACGGAGAACGGAGGAACCTCCACGGGCAGGACCAGCACCTCGGGCGAGATCGATTCCCGTTCCTCGAGCACGGTCGTCGACTGTGCGGCCGTCCCCAACGGGAGCGGCAGCAGGAGCGCGAGAGCCGCGGTATGTCGCATCGACTGAGACCTCCGAATGGGTGCCTGCCGGCGTTCGGGGGCGTTGTTCCCCGGGAGGGGCGGCAGCTCCTGGCGGGGCGTCGGCGCGGAGGGACGTGACGGGAACTGCGGCGAAGGGAGCAAGCCCCCCCAGGAGGGGCGCTTCCAGCCACCAGCCGCGGCCGGTCGCGGCCAGCGGGGTCGGAGGGCATCGCCGCTCAGAGGGCGAAACGCCATGGGCTGATCGGCTCCCGGCCGTCGAGGGCGGCGCGACGGGGCTCTGTTGGGGCACTGCCGAGCGGGCCTTTGCCAAGCGGCACGCGTCGGGCCACAGGCCGCACCGAGAGTGAGGGGGACCATGAGACTGAGTGCGACCGAATCCGAGCTATTCGAGGGCCTTCGGGACATTCCGGTCATCGACGCCCATGAGCACCTCGTGCCCGAAGCAGCGCGGATCGCGCGCAACGTGGACTTCTTCGTGCTGTTCTCGCACTACTGCTCCGCCGATCTCGCCTCTGCCGGTATGAGTCCCGATACCTACCGGAGGCTGCAGGACGACGAGGACATGCCGCCCGAGGAGAAGTGGCGGCTGTTCGAGCCGCACTACCCCATGATCCGGTACGGGTCCTACGCGAGACCGGCGCGCATCTGGCTGAAGGACGTCCTGGGCTTCGATGATCTCACCGGAGCGAACTGTCGGGAAGTGTCGGAGAGGCTGCAGGAGGCCAACTGCGTCGGTCTGTATCAGCGGGTCCTACGGGACAGGTGCCACATCGAGTCGGCGTTGGTCGACAACAGCGAGCACCACACCGAGTATGACATGGACCTGCTCCGGCCCTTGTGGCGGATTACCGACTTCGCCTTCGGGCACTCGGTACGGGCGTACCTTGCCGCGGAGAAGCCGGGCGCGCTCGACGGCTACCTCGAC
The DNA here is from genome assembly GCA_016869015.1 of Armatimonadota bacterium. Classification (GTDB taxonomy): domain Bacteria; phylum Armatimonadota; class Zipacnadia; order Zipacnadales; family VGFC01; genus VGFC01. The sequence goes on along the minus strand of VGFB01000438.1, from coordinate 1,063 downwards.
TGGGTGTGTGCTCGGGGCGAGGAGCTGCGGCAGGTCGGCACGTTCGGGCTGAAGCTGATCAGCTTCCCCTACTCGCGCCCGGTGATGGACGAGGCGGAGGCGGTCTTCGAGGCGCTGCAGAGCCCGGAGCGCGAAGCCCAACTGACGTGGACGGACCGCACTCCGCTCCTGGCTGCGGTCTGCGACCGGGCGCTTGAGCTGGCGCGGCGCCACTCCCTCACGGTTGCGGTCCATTCGGGGGTCTGGGGCGACTTCCGCGACAGCCACCCGTGCCATCTCATCCCCCTGGCGATGGCGCATCCGGACGTGCGCTTCGACCTCTTCCACCTCGGCATGCCCTTCGTGCGCGAGGCCGTGCTGGTGGGGAAGATGTTCCCGAACGTCTCGCTGAACCTGTGCTGGAACGCCGTCGTGTCGCCGGAGCTGACGGTGCGGGTGCTTGACGAGTGCCTGGACATGGTGCCGCTCAACAACCTCATCGCCTTCGGCGCCGATTACCGAATCGCGGTGGAGAAGGTCCATGGGCATCTCGTCATGGCGAAGGAATGCGTGGCACGCGCGTTGGCCAAGCGCATCGACCGGGGGCAGATGGACGTCGCCGAGGCCGCGGCCATTGCCCGCCTCTGGCTCTACGACAACCCCGTGGCCGTCTACAACCTGCACCGGGAGGGGTGGGCGCGGCGCCGGTGACCTACTCCCGCAACTCGATCACCACCCCTTCACCGGGGCCGAGCGTTAGCGGGATGACGGCCTCTTCGTTGACGCGCTGCAGGGGTAGCGCCAGACCGATCTCTACATCCAGCGCCTCCCGAACCAGCAGGCGCAAGTGGACCTCATCCGCAGCCGGTGCTCCCAAGTCGTCGTTCAGTGCCGTGAGGATGTAGCGCCGGCCGGGCTCATCGCGGCGCAATGTGAGTTCGAACCGGTTGTTGGCGGCGTAGAACGGTTGGCGGGGCATCAGGCTCTCGATGAGGTCGAGCAGGGCCGGCTCGGCGGTAGGCCTTGCGTTGTTGTCCACCTTGGTGAAGACCAGCAGCTCGCCCTTGCCCAGGCGCGCGCGGTA
>VGFB01000437.1 GCA_016869015.1 Armatimonadota bacterium | reverse complement strand
TCGTGTGCGTGTAGATCTCGGTCGTGCTCAGGTCGGCGTGGCCCAGCATCTCCTGAATCGCTCGCAGGTCTGCGCCGCCCTCCAACAGATGGGTCGCGAAGGAGTGGCGGAGCGTGTGAGGCGAGACCTCCCGGCGGATGCCCGCCTCCAGGGCGTAACGCTTGATGAGCTTCCAGAACCCGACCCGCGACAGCCGTCGCCCGCGGTAGTTGAGGAACACCGCGTCCTCGTCGGCTCGCACGGCGTACCGAGGACGGATGTCCAGCACGTACCTGTGCACGAGGCCCAACGCCGCCTCCGCAACCGGCACCACCCGCTCCTTGTTGCCCTTCCCGATGGTCCGGAGCGCCTCGGCCTCCCAGTGTAGGTCCTGCAGCCGAAGCGAGAGCAGCTCGGAGACGCGCAGGCCCGTGGCATAGAGGAGGCAGAGCATCGCCGCATCGCGCAGGCCGAGTTCGGTGGAGAGGTCGGGCGTCTCCAGCAGCCGCCGACACTCCTCGCGGGTGAGGAAGTCGGGGAGCTTCCGGTGCTGCCGAGGCAGGTCAATGTCGGCGGTGGGGTCCGTATCGGTGAGACCCTCGCGAGCGAGGAACTTGTACAACTGCCGGACGCCCGACTGTTTGCGCGCGATCGAGGTCGGCGACAGGCCACGCTTCTTCAGACCTTCGACGAAGGCCCAGACATCGTCCCGGTCGGCCTCGGCGAAGGTCCACTTCCCCTTGCTGCGCAGGTACTCGCCCCACTGCCGAACATCCACCTCGTAGGCGCCGGCCGTGTTGCGGCTCAAGCCTCGCTCGACGATGAGGCTCTCGACGAATAACTCGATCTCCTCGGCATGGCGCCTGCGGTGCGGAGGCATGGGGCCGCTCCTGGGGCCCCTCTTCCCCCACGAGGACAAACGTCCTCCCCGCGCGGGCTCATGGGGAGGATGGAACGGTCCGGCCCTCGTCCCGGAGGAACGAGGGCCGGATCCACGGTCGCTCGGCGCGACCCCAACCGTCTCAGTAGTACAGCTCGGTGCTCGTCTTCAACTTGCCGCAGGCCAGCCACTTGGCGTGGCCGTCCACGAACCCGATGTTGCTCCCGCCGTTGTGCACGCCGTCATCGGCGTTGGGGCGGCCGGCCGCCATGTCGGGCGGGCAGCACGCCGGCGGGTCGTTCAGCACGAAGATATAGCGGTACAGCCAGCCCCCGGGGAGGTTCCCGCCCAACGTCGTGCGGCAGTCACCGAGCAGCAGGTGCTGCGCCGGGTACTGGATCTGCGCCAGCCTCCGGCCGTCGTTGCTCATGTACTCGTTGTAGCCGTAGGAGATCGCCCTGCCGGCAAAGGGGTCGTCCCACGAGTAGCAGGTCACGTGGCAACCGTCGCGCGCGCCGGACGGGCACTCGAAGAGTTGGACGTTCTTCACGTACGGGTAGATCGCTCCCCACCACATCGTCATCCCCGGGGGGCCGCCGTTACCGAGTCGCTGGCCCCAGTTCCAGTACGGGAACCGCTCGTCGTAGTCCTGGGCGTACATCGTGAGCCCAAGGGCGTGCTGCTTGACGTTGCTCAGGCAGCTTGTCTGACGCGCCTTCTCACGAGCCCGGGCGAAGACGGGGAACAGGATGGCGGCCAGGATCGCGATGATCGCGATGACGACCAACAACTCGATCAGCGTAAAGCCCTTCCTCATAGGTACACCTCCTGGATTGGATGGATGACACGCCGACCACGCGAACCGAACCCCGTTCGGCGCCGCGCCGTCGCCGCAATCTCAACCGTCACTCCCTCACCGTGGCCCCGAACTGCCGCGCGAGCGCTTCGGTCACGCGCGCCATCGCCTCGTTGACCTCCTCGTCCGTGAGCGTCCGCTCGACGGACTGGAAGCTCAGCGAGAAGGCGATGCTCCGCTTGCCCTCGCCCAGCCGCTGCGGATCCACGAACACGTCAAACGGCTCCACCGCAGCCAGCAATTCGCCCCCGGCCTCCCGCATGGTGGCCGCCAGGGCCGCCGCCGAGCACGCGTCACTATCATACACCACGATCGCCAGGTCCCGCAAGGCCGCCGGGTAGCGTGACAGCGGCCGGTAGAGTCGATACGGCGTCGCGTGGTCGAAGATCGTCTCCAGATCGAGCTCCGCGACATAGGCCTTGGCCGGCAGGCTGAACTCCGCCTGCACCTGCGCCGCGACCTCCCCCGCGTAACCGATGGACGCCTCGCCGATCCGCACCTCGGCGCAGTGCCCGGGGCGAAAAGTCGGGTGCGCGCCGGGCGCCCACGTCACGCCGCTCACACCCAGGCCCTCCAGCGCGTCCTGCACGATGCCCTTGAGCGCGTAGAAGTCGGCGAGCTCCGCCTCGGGCGGCACGTTCCACCGGTTGTTCAGCAGGCTCCCCGCGATCAGCACGCCGACCTGGAGCCGCTCCGCGGGCGCCCCGTTGCCTTGCGGGACGAACACGCGGTCGATCTCGTAGAGCGCGATGTCGGCGACGCGCTGGTTGGCGTTGTGCTCGGCGGCCTGCAAGAGCCCCGGCAGCAGCGTGCGGCGCAGGCCGCTGAGCCCCTCCTCGGTCGACCGCTGCAGCGTGAGCATCTGCCGCTCCGGAGCATCGGCGGGCAGCCCAAGGCGGTCGAGGTCGCGCGGGTCGATCATCGTGAGGTTGATCGTCTCGCACAGGCCGCTGGACCGCAGCAGCTCGCGCAGCCGCACCCGCAGCCGTTGGCGCTCAGTCAGCGTCGCCGCCTCGTCGATGACCCCGGGCACCGTCGCCGGGATGCGGTTGTAGTCGTGAACGATGGCGATCTCCTCGATCAGATCGATCTCGCGCTCCACGTCCGGCCGGAAGCTCGGCACAGTGACACGCAGGCCGGCGGCTCCGTGCTCCCCGGCCGGGCCCTCGACGGCCATGTCCAGCCGCCTCAGGTACTCCGCCATCGTGTCCGCTGGGATGTCGGCGCCCAGGATGGCGTTGGCGCGGTCCGGGCGCAGGGACACGGTGATCGGAGCCTTGCGGCCGGGATACACGTCGACCTCGCCCGCCGCCAACTCGCCCCCGGCGGTCTCGACGATCAGCTGGGCGCAGCGCCGTGCCGCCCGGAGCGTGCCCTCGGGATCGACGGTGCGCTGGAAGCGGTAGGTCGCCTCCGTCTCCATGCCCAGGCGCAGGGAGGTCTTGCGGTTGAGCACCGGGTCGAAGTGGGCGGACTCGATCAGCACGTCGACCGTGCTCTCGCCGACCTCGGAGTTGGCGCCGCCCATCACCCCGGCCAGAGCGATGGCCTGCTGCGGATCGGCGATCACGACGTCAGTGTCCTGCAGGAGTCGCTCCTGGTCGTCGAGGCTGATGAAGCGCTCGCCGGGCTCGGCGCGGCGAACGATGATCTTCGCCCGGCCCTGCCCGTCCTTCGCCGGCAACGCGGCATCGAAGGCGTGCAGCGGCTGACCCAGCTCCCACATCACGTAGTTCGTGCAGTCCACGATGTTGCTGATCGGCCGCAGCCCCGCCGCCAGCAGCCGCTCTTGCATCCAGCGCGGCGAGGGACCGACCTTCACGCCCCGCACCAGCAGAGCCGTGTATCGCGGGCAGCCGATCGGGTCGGCGATCTCCACCGCGATGTCCTCCTCCGCCGGCGGGCCGACGGGCGGGAGGTTTGGGTCGAAAGGCAAGCGCTCCACGCCCAGCGTGGCCGCCGCATGTCGCGCCAGGCCGTACACCGAGAGCAGATCGCCCCGATTGGCCGTCAGCTTCGTGCACAGGACCCGGTCCTCGGCCTCGCCATCGGTCCAGACCGCGATCTCCTCGACCTCCGCCCCCGACAGTGTCAGCCGGTGGGCCAGCTCCTCCACCGATCCGTCCCACACCAGGTAGTCCCTCAGCCACGAGTACGGTACTCGCATCTTGCCTCTCCTAATCGCCGTTGCCTCTGCCGTTCTCCGCCTCTCCGGCCGTCAGAACTGCCTCAGGAACCGCATGTCGCCGCTCCAGAGCAGTCGGATGTCCTCAACCTGGTGCCGGAGCATGGCGAACCGGTCGATCCCAAAACCGAAGGCGAACCCCGAGACCTCCTCGGGGTCGTAGCCCACATTGCGGAGCACGTTCTCGTCGATGACGCCGCAGCCGCCGACCTCCAACCAGCCGCTACCCGAGCACGTCCGACAGCCGGCTCCCGCGCAGAGCGTGCAGGTAAGGGCGAACTCGGCGCTCGGCTCGGTGAAGGGGAAGAAGTCCGGCCGCACGCGCACGTCCATGCTCTCGCCGAAGAGGGCCCGGGCGAAGGCGATGAGGGTCCCCTTGAGGTCCCCGAAGGTAATGCCCTTGGCGACCTTGAAGCCCTCGAGCTGGTAGAAGGTATGGTGGTGTGTCGCGTCCACCCGGTCGCGGCGGTAGGTGCGCCCCGGCACGATGTAGGCGACCGGGGGCGGCTCGACTTCCATCGTACGGATCTGCATGGTGGAAGTCTGGCTGCGCAGCAGCAGGCCGTTGTCCAGGTAGAACGTCATCTGCTCATCCATGGCTGGATGATCGTCGGGGTAGTTGAGCGCCTGCCAGGCGTAGTAGTGCGTCTCGACCTCCGGCCCCTCGGCAACCTTGTAGCCGAGCCCCAGGAAGATGGAGATCAGCTCATCCATCGTCGCGAGGACAGGATGGCGCGTCCCGACGCGCGGGGCGCGTCCCGGGAGCGTCACGTCAAGGCGCTCGGCGTCCGAGGCCTCGCGGAGCGCGGCAGCCTTCGACTTCCTCGCCGCCGGTGGCGTCTCAGTCAGCT
>VGFB01000436.1 GCA_016869015.1 Armatimonadota bacterium | reverse complement strand
GCGCGTACGCACCGGGCCCTGCGGCACGCCCAGCACGGCCCGCGGCCCCTTGAGGAGATCATCGAGACACGCATCCCGGAGGCGGTGCGCCTCAGCGCCGAGCTTTGGAGCGCACGCAACGGCCAAAGCGTCATCTATGGCGAGCGGTGTTTGGCGTCGCCCGATGCGGGTAGTCCGCGGCTCCCGTGGCAGTACGGCGAGCCGCTCCCCTGGGGCGCCTTGGCGACGGCGCGGCCCGACTTGGCTGCGAGCATTCTCGAAGGACTCGTGCGCCAGGTCGAGTATGTGCCCGGCCCGTCGAGCGCCGAGCGCCCGGCGCTGATTGCGAAGCTGCAGCGCGACCTCGCCGCGTTGGAGGCGACCGAACTCGCGCTGCTCGATGAGGCCGCAGCATCGGGTGTCATGATTCAGCATCGGCCCGAAGTCGCGGCGGCCCGTGCGGATGAGGCCGAACGGCGGCGGCGTGAGCAAGAAGCGGCGACGGCCCGGCAGGCGCGCGAAGCGGCGATCGACCGACAGCACGCGGAAGCGGCTGGTCGAGGACGTGCTGTGCGCTCGGCCTATGTTGAGAGCGGCCGTGTGGATCGGTCGCCAAAATGAGTGTTCAGCGTGGGGCCTCGGCGGGAGCTGCGACTGGCCCCACCGGCGGTGAGCGGCGCCGCTCCTGGTCGCGGCAGAGAGCTTGACGGCCGCCCTGCTCTCCTCCGATGGCGGGGTCTCGGGGGCGGCCCGATCGCGGAGGGTACGGCGCAGCATGAGAAGGCGGCACGTAGACAGTGACAGTGGGGCGGGGTGAGGCCCGCCGTCGGCCGCCCCAGGCGGACGTCATCCGCCTACCTCCCCGGCGGCGGGCACTGGGGCCGGGACTCATCCCTCCGGCCCCTTCACCTGACTGAGCGATGCCTTGCCTCCACGTGGCGCGCTGCTATCGCCTCTCGCGCAACGGCTGGCAGTGGTGCTACTGGAGGTCGGATCGCGGCTGGGTACGCGCGCGGGAGGTCACATTCGACGATGCCGACGTTGTAGACGAGGAGCTGCTGCGCCTGCTGGGCCTCAACGGTGAACGCGACGGCGAGGATGCGCGGGCCGAGCTGTACGAGCTCCGGCCGACGAGAGACGGGGTGCACGCCCGGGCGCGCCTGGCGGGGTTCCACGTCGAGGCGCTATGACCGGGCCCGCCGTCTACGTTTGGCGCAGAAACCGGGGGGGAGGCCCTGGGGTATGTCTGAGGCCCCAGACCGGCAGAATCCCCCTGTCTAGGCGGGCCTGCGGGCCTGGATTCGGATTCTGGAGGAGGTGGGGATGGTGGGCATCACGATTGACGGCAAGACGGGAGAGCTGTACATAACCTGCGACGGCTGCGGCAAGCGCATCTTCGGTCAGGTGAAGGTCTGGCCGCCTGCGGGAGCCCGCGACTGGGACCGCTACACGCACGTCTCGTGGGAGCTGTGCGAGCGCGAGGAGGAGCGCCGCGGCGGCTGGCGCGGCTTCGCTGTTGGGAACGCCAACGAGGAGCTCACGGACCGCGTAGAAGCCGATTCTGGCCGGGAATCCTCGCGTCCAGACGGCCCAGGACGGGTTCCCTGAGGCCGGGGCGACTCCTGGTCGGGTCGAGGCGCTGACGGGGTGTCCTGGCGATTGTACGCGCGTACCGATCGGAGGCGGCCCGGCCGCTGCGGGAGTAGGCCTTCGGGCGGCAAGGTGACAAGACGCTATCGCAGAATACCCCCGACTGGGAGGGAGGTGCCCACAATGGAACGGCAAGAGATGGAGGCCCTGCGAGCGCGACTCGACCGGGTGGAGCGGCGGCTGCGGGTAGCCGTTGTGGGGTGGGTGGTGAGCATCGCCACGGTGGTGGTGCTCGGGGTAGCGGTGCAGCAGGCCGTCTCTCAGCCCGAGGTCCTGCGGGCACGGCTCATCGAGGTGGTAGACGCCGCCGGGCAGCCGCGCATCGCGCTCGCCATTCGCCCTGACGGGTCGCCGGGGCTCAGCTTCTTTGACGCCGCCGGGCAGCCGCGCATCGGGCTTGGCGTTCTTCCGGACGGGTCGCCGGGGCTCGGTCTCTATGACGCCGCGGGGCGGTCGCGCATCGCGCTCGCCGTTCTCCTCGACGGGTCGCCGGGGCTCGGTCTCTATGACGCCGCGGGGCGGTCGCGCATCGGGCTCGCCGTTCTCCTCGACGGGTCGCCGGGGCTCGGTCTCTATGACGCCGCCGGGCGGGAGCGCATCGGGCTCGATGTTCTCCCCGACGGGTCGCCGTGGCTCAGGCTCTATGACGCCACGGGACGGGTGCTGTTCCGGGTTCCGTGAAGGGGCTGGCGAACTCGTGGGCGGAGGGTCGGCAGCGACTTCCGTCAAGGAGGACCAACGATATGATCAGCAACGACGATCGACGGTGGGCGGAGGCGACCTTAGAAACCCACAAGCAGCGGTCGGGGAAGACGGAGGAGGTCACGTCGCGCCTGAACGACAACGCCGATGAGCTCACGTTCCGAGCACAGTCCGTCGGGCCGCTAGTGCTGACGATGGTCCACTTCCTCGCCGGGCACCGCCGCGACACGGAGCGGCTCATCGCGCGATGGGTTCAGCAACTCGGAGGCGGAGCATGAGGGCTGGCATCTCTGCCCGCTACTCCTTCGAGGGCCAGCGGCGAAAACTCCAATCGAGGGCCAAGGCCCCCGAGTGCACCGAGACGATCCGCCGGGCCGCCTCCGGCGCGCCCTGCGCCGGCTACGCGTGTGGTGGCATCACGAGGGGGAGGGGAGCGTGATGCATAACCTGCCGTTGCGTGTTGTGGTGGCCCTGCCGCGACGCCCGCTGGCAGCATCGGTCGGTGCAGGGACTCCTCGAAGCGGATGATCCGGCGAAGATTGCGGGAGAGAGGATTGGTCGATGGCCACAAGGGCTGAAGTCTCGCTGAGGTCGCTGCAAGACGTCCGCGGGCGAATCGCCGAAGCCCTGTTCCAGCTCGATTCATTACCCGAGGAAGTCAAGACAATCAGACTGCATGTCAGATTGACTCGGACCGTTGCTGCAACCCGGCGCAAGCTGAAAGCGGGAAGCATGGTTCCAGTGAGTAGGGCTATCGACTCTCTGCGATTCGCCTTATCGAAACTTGATGAGGAACTGGCGCAGGCCGAGGAGGAGTAACCGATAGGCTACCTCGTCAGACGTGGAGAAGACCGCGTGGGGTGCGGGCAGACTGGGAACGCCGAGGGGCAGGCCAACCAATTGGTTCACCTATTACAACCCACGCCTTGGCATCTAAGCTTCTGGGGGTTGGGGTGGCAGGAATCCGGCCGGCGGTGCAAAAGGGGGACGGTGCCGGACATCAACCCTGATGAGACGGGCCTGAAATGATCATGTTCGTTGTCTGGCTGCTTGTCGCGATTCCGACTGTGTACCTGATACGTCGTTATGCCTACGGGGGCTTCTCGGAGACTCCCGTGATACTCACCCGTGTCCCCTACAACGTCTCCGGTTCTTGGCGTGTCGTCGGCTACATCGCGATGCTTGTCCCGTTTCTCTACTTTCTTGCGACACTTGGATTGGTCGCGGCATGGTGGAGCGCGTACGGCTGGGGCTATGGCGTGATCGGCTTCGTCGTGGGATCAGCGGTGTTCCGTTACGCCCATAGTGCGGCCTGGAAACGCGCAGCCCGCGACATCTATGCCGGGCAGATCGAGATCGGGGTCGCCTCCGGGCAGGCGTGGGAGACCACGCTCATCGTCATGGAGAGAAGGGCGTTCTGGCCGCCGGGGGACCCGTCTCGGCCGTGACGTGGAGGCGCTGGCCTCGGGGGATCCGGCGAAGATCGGCCAGCTGGGGATTCCCAAGGTCCAATGCTGAGGGGGTGTGCGCTGTGGCTTGGTGGCGTTGCATTTCCTGGTGGGGCGTGGTCTGGTTGATTCTGCCGGGATACGTAAACGCGGAATTCCTCATGCCATCGGTGATGAAGACCTATTACGGCGATTGCGGCCTTCCGCCACCCACCTGGGATGCATGGCTCGTGCCTGGACTGTGGACAGCCTTCGTGATAGCTGCGGGATTCGCAGTCGGCTACTACAGTGCGGAGAAGACGGCGAGAGAGTGTCGCGAGCGGGAGGAACCCCGTGATGCCGATTTGTTATAAGGTCCTCAATGCGCGGTGAACAAGGCCCTGGGCCGCACCATCGGCCCGCGGCTGTGGTGGCGACCGTCTCGCCGGCGGCGGTGAAACTAGTCCAGCCGCAGCCGTTCGATGGCCCCGGCCCGCCGGGTGCGCCTGCTGCAAGTCGGCGCTGACCAGGCGGCTGTACCGTAGCGTCGTGTCCAGGCTCTCATGCCCCAAGAGCCGGCGTACCTCATCGGCCGCGGGTGACGCGCCAGCCACGCCTTCAGGGCGTGTCCGGGCACGCTCTACCACTCGCCCTGGAAGAAGTCCTGACCCGCCAATAGCAGGAGGGTGGCGAAGAGCGCCAACGCAGTGATGTCCCAAGACGGGCCAAGGGCAGACGGGTACTTGGGTAGTCCTTGTTCATCGTAAGCGCCAAACGCGCCACGGCAGAGTACGAGCACGAAAAAGACCGTGGCGATGCCGAACTGGACGAGCCTTCGCAATAGAGCCGGGGCGAGGGACACAAGCGTAGAGCCGACAATCCAGGCAGAGACTAGAAGCGCAGTCTTTGCGGCTGCCCGTCTCTGCCGCTGCCGATGAGTGCGTTCGGCTTCCAGATGAAGGCGGAGACGGGCCTCTATCTCTTCGGTGCCTCTCTCAC
>VGFB01000435.1 GCA_016869015.1 Armatimonadota bacterium | reverse complement strand
CGATGAGGTCGTGAACACCTGGGGCCAGGTGCGCGACGTGACCTGCCAGTGGAGCATCCTGGCCGAGGCGCAACTGCCGCACAGCAAGGCGTGGCTGTCGGGGGTAGGGTCGGACCGCCTCACGATTCACCACTGCCTCTTCGCGCAGAACGCGGATCGCAACCCCAAGCTCGAGGGCGGCGTGTATGACCTCACGAACAACGTGATCTACAACTGGGGCAACAACAACGGCGCCAAGATCGAGACCGGCGCTCGCGTGAATCTGCGGGGCAACGTCTTCCTCCCCGGTCCCGATTCGGCGCCGCAGAAGGGTGGCGTGTTCCTCGACGGGCTCCCGCAGGGGACACGCGTCTTCCTCGAGGGCAACCTCTCGCCGCTCACGCCCACCGGCGCGCAGGACCAGTGGGCGCTTGCGACGCACTACGAGCAGGCCGGCGGGAGGTGGATCGAGCATCGGCCAGCCCCCGACGCCTTCCGCGCCGCGCAGCCGTTCGAGGCCGCGCCCGTGGCGACCCAACCGGCCGCCGAGGCGTACGAGCTTGTGCTCGCCCGCGCCGGCGCGCTGGTCCGTGACGCGGACGACTTGCGGGTGATCGAGGCCGTCACCGCGCGCACGGGGCACGTGGGGCGCGGCGGTCAGTAGCCACCACTCAGGAGGGTACCATGTCCCACTTCAACGGCCTCGGGATGCACCTGGGCAATCTCGCGCGGCTATCGAACGCGGAGACGCGGTCGATCTGCGCCGAGAACTTCACCGGCGAGAAGGGCAAGGCCGCGATGGCCACCGAGGGCACGGGCGCGGGTTGCGCGCGGGACCTCGGGCAGGGCTGGAAGGTCTCACCGAGCACGGTGATCGCCCCCGGCGAGGATCGCGTGCTCGCCGACATCGAGGGCATGGGTGCGATCCAGCAGATGTGGATCACGGGCGACCTCGCGCGACGCGGACCCGGCGCGCGCTTCTACATCCTGCGGATCTACTGGGAAGACCAGGAGCAGCCCGCGGTCGAGTGCCCGGCGGCCGACTTCTTCGCGACCGGCTGGGGGCAGTACCACCAGATCAACTCGCTGGCGGTGTGCGTGAACCCGAACCGGGGCTACAACTGCTTCTGGGAGATGCCCTTCCGGAAGCGCTGCCGCATCACGCTGGAGAACCGGCACTCCGAGCCCGCGACCGTGTACTACCAGATCAACTACACGCTGACCGACGTGCCGGACGACTGCGCCTACTTCCACGCCCAGTTCCGTCGGACCAACCCGCTGCCGTACAAGACGGAGTACACGATCCTCGAGGGCGTCAAGGGCGCCGGACAGTACGTCGGCACCGCAATGGCCTGGGGCGTCAACAACAACCACTGGTGGGGCGAGGGGGAGATCAAGTTCTACATGGACGGGGACACCGAGTTCCCCACGATCTGCGGCACCGGGACCGAGGACTACTTCGGCGGCGCCTACAACTGGGATGTCGACGGGCAGTATGTGCCCTACTCGGGCCCGTACATGGGGATGCAGATCATCCGCCCCGACGGCGCGTACCGCGCGAACCAGAGGTTCAGCCTCTACCGCTGGCACGTCGTCGATCCGATCCGCTTCCAACAGGACCTGCGCGTGACCATCCAGGCGCTCGGCTGGCGCGACGGCGGCCGCTACCTCCCGCTGCAGGATGACATCGCCTCCGTCGCCTACTGGTACCAGACCCTCCCGACCGCGCCCTTCCCGCCGCTCCCGGACAAGGACTACCTGGAGATCGTGTAGCGGCGCGTCTCGGGTCTCGGGTTCCGAGTCTCGGGTTGCGGCAACACCATCGGCAAGGAGAGGGCCAGATGGGTGAATGGACCTCGAAGGCGGGCGTTCTGGCGGAGGGAGCTGCACCACGATGAGACGCCAGGCGGTTCGAAAGGGCCTGATTCTGGTCTCCTTCCTGCTCATGCCGATCACGCTGTACTACATGTCGCCGGCGCTGATCATCATGGGTGCGGCGCAGGGGGTTGTGGTGGGGAGCGCCATCGTGTTCGGCGCGCAGTTCATCTCGGCGCTCCTGCTCGGGCGCGCCTTCTGCGGCTGGGTCTGCCCTGGAGCCGGCCTGCAGGAGGCCTGCATGGTGGTGACCGACCGGCGCGCTGCCGGCGGCCGGTGGGACGGGGTGAAGTACGCGATCTGGGTGCCCTGGATCGGCACGATCGTCTGGGCGACCATCCACGCCGGGGGCCCCAGAACGGTGGAGTTCTTCTTTCAGATGCCCGGTGGCATCTCCCTCGCTGAGCCCGCCCAGTACCCCATCTTCTACGTCGTCATCGGTCTCATCACGCTGCCGGCGCTGGCCGCCGGGCGGCGGGGGTTCTGCCACTACGCGTGCTGGATGGCCCCGTTCATGGTCATCGGCACCCGCCTGCGCAACCTCGTCCGCTGGCCGGCGCTGCACCTGCGATCAGACGTCGCCCAGTGCAGCGGCTGCGGGCGCTGCACGCGTGACTGCCCCATGAGCCTGGACGTGCGCCACCTCGTGGAGCGCCCGAACATGGACCACGCGGAGTGCGTCCTCTGCGGGACCTGCGTGGACGGCTGCCCGAAGGGCGCGATTCGGTACTCCTTCGGCGACGGCGGGTACCGGGGACCGTGACGGCGACGGCGGACGGCGACGGCGGCCACACCGGGGCCACCACCAGCCAGGCCGGCAGGCGAGACGCCCTGCGGTCCCAGGGAACGGCAACGGTTCGTGTGCTTTCCTATGGACGAACCAGACACAGGCCTCCGTCTCTCGCGCGCTCCGGCCGTCAGAACGGCCGCTTCCAGGGGTAGACCTCGGCCAGCCGCACCGCCCGCCCGCCCTGTTGCGCCGAGCGGTCCGCGGCCACCAGGACCTTCACCGCCTCCAGCATCTCCGCCTCGGGAACGGGCTCCGCACCGGTCTCCAGCATCCCGAGGAACGCCTGCATCTGCACCACGTAGTTGCGCGGGTCGTGCGGCTCGATCTCCAGCACGCCCTGCGTGCCGATGAGCTTCGCCGCGAAGCAGTAGGCTGTGTTCCGCACGACCTGCAGACACGCCGACCGTCCGTCGCCGTAGGTCACCGACAGCAAGTCGATCGACTCCTCCCGCAGGTTCGAGACGGCCTCCACGCCCGGCCCCATCAGCCGCATCAGCACGTCGGTCAGGTGGATGCCGTAGAAGAACAGCTCCCCCGGACCGATCAGGCTGCAGTGCCGCAGCTCCCCCAGCGCCGCGATCCTGCCGCTCGCCTCCAGCAGCTCCGGCGCATACCGCAGCGAGGATGACGTGGTGAGCGCCGCCCCGTGCGCCCTTGCCGTCTCCACCATCAGCGCGGCGTCCTCGATGCTGTGGGCGAAGGGCTTGTCTACGAAGCACGGCTTCCCCGCGCTCAGGAACGGCAGCGTCTGCGCGCAGTGCTGCGCCCCGTCGCGACCCAGCATCATCGCCGCATCAACCAGCGGCACCAGCGCCTCCGGCGAATCGACGACCGTGTCGATCTCGAACTTCCCGGTCAGCTCGTCGATCCGCTCCTGCGTATTCCCCTGCGTGCAGAGCGCGACCACCCGCGCCCCCTCGACGTGCCACTCATCCTCCGGCAGGTTGAAGATGCGGCAGTACGCATCCACATGCGACGACTCCAGCGCAACGATGCCCAGACGTTTCATGGGGGAGCCTCCCGCACAGGACTGACGGCGCGGGAGATCGGTCCCCCGCCACAGCAGCGCTTAGGTCGAGTCAGAGAGGAGATACACAGTCAGAGGAGCGGGATGGAGCCAAACGAAGTCCGTGTCACAGGTTACGAGCGCCGCTCCAGCCGCAACGGCGGTGGCCGCGATCCACAGGTCGTTCTCGCCTCGCGGCTTCCCGCCCCGCGTGGCCTCGCAGTACAGGTTCGCATACGCTGCGACGACCTCGGGCAGCCCGGCGTCTACTCTCACCAGCTGCGCCAGCAGCGCCTGGAGCGCCCCGATCTTGCCTTCCCCCCACCCCCATAGGCGCGCCAGCCCCAGGATCTCGCCCTCAACCACGGTGGATAGGAGGGGCCGCTCGGGACGGGCGGTCAGGGAGTACTCCGCCTCGATGGTCCGACCGGTGGCCCCGTCCCTGGCCAAGTGCACCAACACGGACGTGTCCAACAGCAAGAGAGAGGCGGAGTCAGCTCTCATGACAGCATCTCCAAGGCAGCCCGGACCTCCTCCTCCGTCTCCTCGCCTGGCCAACGGCCGACCAAGGCGGCCAAGCCGGACCTCGGCCCCTGCGGCTTGCACAGAGCGCGCATGTCGATCCCGGTGCCAGCAGGCTGTGGAGCCCTCGACCAGATCGAGGAGTCATCTTGAGCCGTCCCCACGTCCTCAGCATCGATGAGTAGCAGCTGGCCTGAGGGCCGGAACACAGCGTCGCCCCTCACCACGACACGCTCCTTCGCCGCAAAAAGGAGGAGAAGGGTCTGCAGGTCGCCGGCCGATAGGACCCCCCTGACCTCGTGACCGTCGTCCAGCTTCAGGCCGAAGGTCTGTGTGCTGATCCTGACCGTATCGAGGACTCCGACCACGCGTGCGCGGGTCACAGGCGGCGTTTCGGCGCGCAGGGAGTTGGCTGCGGCGATCGTGCGGCGGTCCACTACTGCACGGGCCTCCGCAACGTACCGGCGTCCGCTCACTAGCATCTCCTGGAAGTGGCCGTTGATGACCCTCCTGCGTCCCTTGAGCCGTTGCAGGCCGTCCAGCAGGTTCCCATCGAAGCGGTCACTGTCTCCGTCGGAGGCACCAACATCGCGGA
>VGFB01000434.1 GCA_016869015.1 Armatimonadota bacterium | reverse complement strand
GCGGGTTCCTTGCGGCCGGTGTTGAGGCCGACTCCGCCCCAGGCGCCCGCGTCCCAGTAGGTGACGCTGTCGTGGGGGGTCACCGCAATGCAGGACAGGGCCCAACTCCCTTCGTCAGGCTCCCCGAAGGCGTTGTAGGCGGGCGGGCCCCAGGTTGCGTACCACTGGGGCCCAGCGTTCTTGCCGGATACGTCCTCCGCATCGCCCTGGCCGTCGATGATCGCCCGGTTGCCCTTGTCGTCCTCGAACCACGCCTCCGCAAGGTAGTAGGCCCGACTCAACGCCCCAAAGCGCTCGGGGGAGAGCGTCGTGACCTCGAAGTGGCCCGGGTAGAAGGTGTACAGCTTGTCGTAGGCATGGTTGCCGCGCAGCCTCTTTCTCACCCTCACCTGTGTGAAGACCGGGCCGTCGTGCAGGGCTTCGAGGCTCTCGACCTCCCCGACCTCGTCCACCCAGCCCGTGTCCTGCGAGGAGGCGCCGAGGCTCCGCAGGATCGGGACCCACGTGTCGTCGGCGAGCATCCGGACCTGGCGGACGTACCCTTCGGCGAAGTCCACCTGGTAGGCGGGGCCTCGGTAGCCGTCGCTGGACCAGCGGCAGGTCGGGTCCGGCTCATGGCGTGCGGCGTCGAGACCGTCGAGGTAGATGCGGCAGCGGACGCTCTGCCCGGCTGGGAACTCCCCCTTGAGGATCCAGTACAGCGCGCGCTCGTCCGTCGACCCGTCCACGTACTGGGTCGGACAGAGCCGTGCCAGGGGCGGGGCGTCGGTCAGCGCCTCAACCCGGATCGATGCCGGATCGACCTCGCCCGCCCGGCCCAGCCCGGCCCACTCAGCGGCCGCGTCGAGGGGCATCCGTAGCACGGGGTTGAGGCGGGGAACCTCGCCCATCTCGGCGACCACATCCAGGGCGCCGCCCCAGAGCGACCAATCGGGCTCGACGCCGACGACGCGGCTCACCGCGTTGTCGGCGGTGCACAGCTCTGCGTCGGTGTCGCCGGCGATCTGCAAGCGCACCTCGACCGGGCCGTCGTGGCGCGCCGTGTCGAACCTCACCGGGACGGCCACGGTTGCCCCTGGCGCGACATCCGCCTGGGCACGGGCCAGCATCGCGCCCCGGAACGGACCGGAGCCGCTCCCGGCCGCCGCGGATCCGCCCGTGTGCGCAACCAGCGCAAGCCCCTTCGCTCGCCGCCCGCCGTAGTTGGTGACTCTGACCGTCAGGCTGATCGTGCTGCCCTGCCGCGCCGATGCGGGCTCGGCGGGCGCCACGTCCGTGATCGCCACCTCCGCGTGATCATCCAGGGCCTCTCGGCCGACCAGGAGCACGGAGGGTCCGGGCTCTTCCACGCGCACCATGTCGCCCGTCGGGTCGAGGGCCTCGCCGAAGGAGACAGCTCGGCCGCCCTCATCGAGGCGCAGCACGCGCCACGGGCCGGCTCCCGCCTCCGGACACAGGGCCTTCGCGTTCAGCCTGACCCACGAGGCCCGCGGCGCATCGAGGCGGACAACGGCCGCCTGCTCACGGCGGACCGTCACCGAAGCGCCGTTGGCCGTCTCGATCAGCCCCGGCGCGTCGCCCCGCGCGAACAGGTACCCCTCGCTGCGGATCAGCGTGGTCGTCCTGCCCCGCGGCGCCACGGTGCGGTATTGCTCGATCCGGGGCCCCTTCGCGTAGAAGCCGCACTGCGGCAGCACGTGGTTCTGCTTCCCGCGCTTCAGCGTCCAGGGGGCCGTGCCGAAGTTGACCCAGACCTCCGTCCCGTCGCCGAAGACCGTCTTCTGCACCGCGTGGTCCTCGGTCACGAACTCGTGGCTCACGAGTTCCTCAAAGGCGATCTGCTCATGCAGCTTGCACGTGGTGCGGTAGCTCTCCAACAGGCGTTCCCGCCGGTTCGGGTCGCGCCAGCTGAAGCTGTACGGCTGGCTGACCCAGTACAGCGGCACGGTGCCGTAGAGCACGTTGAGGGCGTCCTGCTTGTCGGCGAGGTCGGGCGCGGCGGCGTACAGGTGGCCCGTGCTGTCGCCCCAGTACCACGTGGAGACCACGCAGTCGTGGAAGACCAGTTCCCACAGCGGGACGCGGTAGACATGCCCGATCCCGTACTTCAGGTAGTCCTCGCCGATGGCGTCGCGGGTCTGGGGGATGTCGACGCCGACGTGGCCCGCCGGCCACGAGTAGAACCCGCCTGACTGCATCCCCTCCCAGTAGTTGAAGTGGGGCACACCATACCAGCGGCCGTGCTCGCCGCCGAGCACCAGGCCGAGCCCGCTCACGTACTGGGCCAGGGCCTCGTTGGCCTTCCGGTACTCCTCGTGAGTCAGCGGGTGCTCGGCGTCGTAGCACTCCAGCAGGCTCGACGCAGTCGTCACGTCAAGGAAGCGGGCGTTGAAGGGGTGCTGCTCCAGCAGCGGGGGAATCTGCAGCGAGGCCGCCTTCACGGCGAGCGCCGGGCACAGCTTCATGAACACGGTCTGTTTGTCCCACGTCACCCAGCCCTGGACCCGCTCGCCCTGGGCGTTCTTGATCGCCGAGGCGGGCAACGGTGCCCGCTCCGATTGGTCCAACGGCCCCTCCTGGATGTCCACGTAGTTGTCGTACTCGCTGATGAGGTAGCCGAGGGCCTTGACCGCCTCCATCTCCTCCCGCGTGCCGCGCCAGTTCACGAGCATCCGATCGATGCCCGCCGCCTTGGCCTCCCGGCAGAAGTCGAGGCCCCACGCGCCCCACACGTCCGGCGCCCCGGCGAGCTTCGCCACATCGGGGACGCGCCGCATCTTCTCCCGTTGCGTGACCAGCAGGCCGTGCGCCTCGGCGTGCGCGCGATAGCGCTTGCAGATCGCCACGTACCCACCCCGGTCGATGAAGGACAGCATCATCCGGCGGGGGTAGCGGAACTGGCCCTTCGAGTCGACCCACTGCATGACCGGAGCGAGCCGCGGTGTGCCGTTCACCTCGGCCGCCCGCAGCTCCACCACGCCGTCGTCCGGCGTCTCTGCCAGCAGCAGGTAGCCCTTGTCCAGATCGGTCAGCCCGATCCACGGCATGTCGGCGCTGTACATCGCCAGGCGGTTCCCGCGCCACTTCATGTCGTCGCAGTCCATCAATAGCCCGTTGCAGTAGCGCGCGAACGGCATGAACGCCCGGCGCGAGTCGAGAACGAAGGGCTTCAGCGGCTCGAAGGCGCCGATCGCGGCAGCGCGGTCGGGAGCGTCCGTCTCCACCACGAGGTCCGGGGAGTCGTCGGGGAGCGTGAGGGTGACCGTGTACGGGCCGCCCGGCCCCTTGGCTGCCATCTCCCACGCCAGGCCGTCTGGGACCTGGCGGAGGTCCTGCAGGATCGCCGGGGGGAGCGGCTGATCCGGTGCACGGCCCTGTTCATCGGTGAAGAGGGCCTGCGCGTAGGTGTCGGGGCTCGAGTGCCGCCAGCTCGTAGGGTAGTAGAGTTGCCCCTCGCGCGCGCCTGCCGCGTCGGCGTCGTTCACTCCCAGGGCGAAGCGGAACGCGTTGCCGAGGCCCACACCGCCCCTCGCCAGGCCCAGGATGCTCCAGGGCAGGACCGCCTCCAGGGCGTAGCCGTCGGTCCTGGGGGCCACGGTCAGTTCGTATGTTCCCGCCCCTGAGACGGGCTTCCCCTCGGACACAAGAACCGGCGCCGCGGGGTCGAGCGCCACGCCGAACTGCCGCGCGTTGACCCAGAACTCCAGTGAGTCCCTCTCCCACCACTGCCCGTCGGCCGCCGTCGCGAAGACGTGCGTCTCATCGCGGATCGACGCCGCCAGGTACAGCGCTCGGTCGTCCCATGCCACGTGCACCTCGCCGCTGAGGTCACTCGGCCCGTCCACGCGCCTCGCATCGGCCACCATCGCCGGCGTCAGCTCGACCGCCGGCGGGCCGGTCCACTCCACGAGGTCCCCGCCCTCGGCGGTGAGGCGCGCTGCGCAAGGGGCAGCCTCGCGGTGCCGAGGGCCGCCGCCGCCTGGCGCCACGTGTAGCCGATGCGCTTGTCGAGCACCGTGACCGCGCCCGTGGCCGCGTCAACCGTCACGCGGATGGTCGGGTTCTCGACACGCCCGACGCCTCCGGTCGAGTCGGTCTGCGCCGCGTGGCCTTGGCCCAGGGCCAGCAGGGCGAAACACAGGACCAGTGCCGTCCGCATGGTCGTCTCCCTCTCCATTCAGGGCGCGGCCACAGTCAGCAGTTCTACGTCATCGACGTACAACTCCGCCTCGATTGAGGCGTCCAGAGAGCCGCGCTCGACAGTCACGTCCCCGGTGGCCGCCTCGACCGGGCAGTCGAACTCGACGGTCACATGCTGCCACGTGTCCAGGGCTCCCGTGTCATAGCCGTTGGTGTTGGCATTCGTGATCCACTTCCCGTCCGTGCCGTTTAGCCCGACCTTCAGGTTCGGGCCCTGATCCGCTCCCGCGAGGGAGCGCACCAGGACCCACGCCGAGAGGCGGTAGCGGGCCCCGCCGACGACCGGCACTCGCGCCAGGATCGCGTAGTTCCAGGTCTGCTCGGAGTGCCCGGCCAGCTTGAGGGCCCCCGCGCCCTCGTGAACGGGATCGCGCACCACCTCGGCCGCCATTCCGGCCGCCACCGAGGCCGGGGCGTCGCCGGCCTCGAAGTCCCAGGTCAGGGCCCTCCGGCCCTCGCCCTCACCCGCGACGACCTCGAGAGGGCCGACCGCATACCAGTCGGTGCCCGGCGCTTCGCGCATCGGAAGGCCGTAGGACCGGTCGGGACGCTCAGGCAGGAACAGGCG
>VGFB01000433.1 GCA_016869015.1 Armatimonadota bacterium | reverse complement strand
ACCCCCCGTCCTCCGGCCCCGCGGGGCGGCCCTCCGGTGTCACCTGACCCTTGCGCCCCGTCGAGCCATGGGTCGGTGCGTGTGGATCGGCCGCCGACCACAGAGTGTTCCCTAACCCTTGATCCCTGTCAGCGTGATGCCCTGGATGAACGTCCGCACAGGAAGCGCGTGAGTCATGGGTGAGAGGGCCTCGGCGGCGGGGTGCGTGTCGCCGGCCTCACCAACTTCACGGTCCTGCCTTCTCCCCGGTCAGTGGATGCCAGATACACGGTGCCTCTGTATGCTGACTCGCAGGAGGCCTCAGCCATGCGCGCGTTCGTCTACTGCCGCGTCTCCACGGAAGAGCACTCAACCGGCGATGGCGGCGTCCCGGCCCGCGAGAACGAGAACACCGGGCCTCTACGGGGCGCCCACCAGTGCGACGGTGATGTCGGGGAAGCCGGCCAGCCGCCGGTCGCCAGTTACGAACGTAGCGCAACCGGCCTCCACGGCAGCGGCCAAGTGCAGGGAGTCTGCCAGTCCATAGCGGAACCGCGCCCGGATCCGCGCGGCCCGGTCGTAGACCGGCGCCGGCAGGCCCACGACGGTCACGGTGGGCAGGCCGAAGTAGCGCTCGTACGCGTCGAGAAGCACTTGGTCGTCGGCAGCGATCGGCTTCACCTGGCACTCAAGGCGCACGAGGTCGCTCACAACGTATTCGGCGTCTGGCCCGGCGTTCGCCGCCAGCGTACGAAGCGCGCGGTTCCGCCGCGCCGGCTCCTCCTCGATCAGGTCAATCACCACGTTCGCGTCCAGGTAGAGGCGGCTCATTCCCGGGGGTCTCCTGGCCGAAGACCCGGCTCGCGCGGCGCCCGCAACCGTTCCTGGCGCGCCTCCAGTGCTTCCTGATGTGCGTCCCACTCATCCCGCAGGGCCCGGACGTCGGCAACCGCCTCCTCCAGCGAGCGCCCTCCGGCAAAGCCCCTGGCGTCCATGTCCGCCCAGATGCGGCGCAAGGCCTGAAACATGGGATGCTCCTCGGCGGCCTCGCTCTGCAGGGCACGCACGGTCACCTCAACCCGCCCTGGTGGCAGGTCGGGCTGCTGGTCGAGAATCAGCTGTCCCTCAACAGTCACTGCGCCTTGCACCACCACCTCAGCCGCTGCCATCGCTGGACCTCCTTCGCTGACGGCCGCTCCTCCGATGGCAGTATGCCCCTCGTGGCCGACCGTGTCAACGACTGCGTGAGAGCCGAAGGAACGCACCCGCGACTGGAGGGAGCGAGACCGTGCCGCCCTCCAGGAGAAGGCCAGACCGTAGACTCGGAACTCGAGGCGGCTGCCACCCTTCAGCCCTTGATCCCCGTGAGTGTGATGCCCTGGATGAACGTCCGCTGTGCGAGGAAGAAGAGGACGATGATGGGGAGGGTCATCACCACGGTGACGGCCATGAGCATCCCCGGGTAGGAGCCGTACTGGCTGGAGAAACTCGCGAGGCCCAAGGAGAGGGTGTACTTGCTCGCGTCGGAGAGGTAGATTAGCGGGCCGACGTAGTCGTTCCACGTGTTCATGAAGGCGAACAGGCCCACCGTAGCCAGAGCGGGCTTCGCCAGGGGCAGGACGACGCGCCAGTAGATGTCCCACTCGCTGCAGCCGTCGATGCGGGCGGCGTCGGCGAGCTCGTCGGGGATCGTGAGGAAGAACTGGCGCAGCAGAAAGATGAAGAACGCGTTCCCGAAGAACGCGGGCACCGTCAGCGGCAGGAAGCTGTCCACCCATCCCAACCGCGCGAACACCACGAAGATCGGCACCATCGTCACCTGGAAGGGCAGCATCATCGTCGCGATGATGCCGTAGAACAGCGCGTTCCGCCCCCGCCACCGAATGCGCGCCAGCCCGTAGGCCACCAGCGAGCAGGAGAGCAGCGTCCCCACCATCACCAGCGCGCAGATCAGCAGCGTGTTCAGCAGGTACTTGCCGAAGGGGATGAACGTCAGCCCCGAGGGGTAGTTGTGGAGGAGCTTGCGGAGGATGACCTGCAGGCGCGAGGCGGACCGCACCTCCAGCTCCAGGGTCGCCGTGCCTCGCGCGCTCGCTTCGCCACCGGCGTCCGGCACGAGGCGGTAGGTGCCCCACGGGATCGAGCCTTGCGCCTCCCGGATGAGGATCACATCCTCCCAGCTCGATCCGGACAACAGGATCGGCCGGTCCGTGCCGAAGGCGCCGACGGGCGTCGTCAGGCGCACGGCCAGGAGCCGCCAGGAGCGGTCGGGGTGCAGCTGAAGCGTGAGGTTGCGGAACTGATCCAGGGCCGGCTCCCAAGGCAGCGTTGCGAGCGCGGTCCCACAGGTTCCCCGGCGTGTGTCTCGGTAGGCCAGCGCGCTGGTGCGACGACCTTCCAGGTCAATGGGCAGCACCGTGAGCGAGCCGCCGGAGGGCTTCCATGGCAGGGGATCGACGGTCCGCAGCAGGGCGTCCGCACCCGTCGCTTCGCCCTGGAAGGTCACCGCCGCGACGGCCAGGGCGCGGTAGGCGGAGGCACGGGCCTTCGCACGGGCGTCGGGGTCGGAGGCGCCGGCGAGAGCCTTCCTGGCGGCCTGCTCATCGAGGCCGGGCGACTCGGTCATGTAGTACGGCAGGTCTGGGAGCCACTCCGGGGGGAAGGCGCGGATCTGGTCGTCGGTCTTCAGGCTGGAGCCGACCAGCCAGATCAGCGGCACGAGGAAGATCGCGCTAAGCACGATGAGCGCGCCGTGCAGCGTGATGCGTTGCCACAGAGGCCGTCGCCGGCCGCCGTCGCCTTGCCGTCGGTTCCGTGCCATGCGGCGCTCGCACGATGTCGTCGGGACGGGAGTCTCGACCTAGGCGCTCTGAAGGGCGGCCATGATCTCGGCCGGGAGATTGGAGGCAATCACGTCGACGCCCATGTCCGCCAGGCGTCTCGCCTCGGCCTCGTCATCTATCGTCCAGGCGTAGAGGGTGATCCCCCGCAGCCGGCAACGCTGAACGACTTCCGGCGTCACCTGCGTGTGCAGGGCTGAGAGCACCGGAATGCCCTCGGCCAGCAGCCGACCGAGCATGTCGTCGAGCTCCGAGGGCTCGATCCTCCCCGTCAGCCACCCCGTTGCCAGGCGCGGCGCGGCTTGCCGCACCTGGCGGACGCAGTCGAAGTCAAAGGAGATCACGACGGCGCCGTCCACCATCCCGGACCCCTCGACTAGAGCCGCCACATCGGGAGCGATGTCGTACTGCTTGATCTCGACGCACAGGAACATCCCCCGGTCCCGGCACAGGTCCAGCACGTCCCCCAGCGTCGGGATGCTCTCGCCCGCGAAGGCTTCGCCCTTCCACGCCCCCGCGTCCAGACAGCAGAGGTCCTCGAGCGTCAGGGACGAGACCGCGCCCGAGCCGTTGGTGGTGCGGTCCACCGTTTCATCGTGCAGAAGCACGATGTGCCCGTCGGCCGTCCGGCGCACGTCGATCTCGGTCATCGGCGCGCCGACCCTCGCGGCCTCCTCGATGGCGATCAACGTGTTCTCCGGGCAGTACGCCGACACGCCTCGGTGAGCGCAGACGAGCGGCCGGGACATGGGCGGTTCCTCCCCCCGAGGTCCGTCTTGTCCATACCTATCGTGCGCCGCACGCCTGCAGGCAGGCCTGCATGTGGCCGCGGGTCTCGGCGGCGATGGTCGCGCACTGGGTCACGTCGTACTCCTTCGCGCCGATGACCTCCAGGTCCACCGGCCCCGCATAGCCGTTCTCGTGCAGAACGCGGATGTAGCCGACGAGATCGATGTCGCCGCGCCCGTTCGCCTGTTCCTCGGGCTTGCCGGGGCCCTGCTGACGGCCCTTGCAGTCCCGAATGTGGACGTGCTTCACCCGGGAGATCACCGCCGCGATGGCCTCCACCGGGTTCTCGTTGGCCCGGTGGATGTGCGAGGGGTCCATGTCGATCCCGAAGGCCGGAGAGGTGATCTCCGCCATCGCCCGCAGCGTGGTCGGCGTGTTGTAGATGCTCCCGCCGACATGGGCCTTCACACAGAGCGTGACGCCGTGTTCCCCGGCCCGATCCGCGAGCTTCCCGAGCGAATCGATGACCTTGGGCCACTCCTCCTCGTCTTCGCTCTTACCACCGGGACCGCAGTTCACGATCGGGATGCCGATCTCAACCGCCGCCTGGAACGCCCGCTCCATCGTTGCCGGGTCCTGACTGGGCTGCTCCATCGCCAGCAGCTCCAGCCCGTAGTCGGCCGACAGGCGCTTGATCTCCGGCGCGAGCTCCTGCCAGCGGTCCAGCACCAGGTGCTCGCTCATCCCGTCAATGGCCGACAGCTCGATGCCGTCATAGCCGGCCATTGCGAGGTACTTGAAGGCGGTCTCCATCGAGTGCCCGCCGAAGAGGACTGAGTTGGCTCCGAGTTTCATCGCAAGGCTCCTGGGAGGTGGGTTGTCGAAGCCGGCGCTTCGACCTACGGACGCCTCGTCGAGGCCGGCGTTGTCGAAGCCGGCGCTTCGACCTACAGGAGTGCCCGTAGGACGGAGCGCCCGCTCCGTCGCCGTCAGTCGTTGTCCGTCAGCGGATCGCCCTTCAGGATCGGCAGCGGGTGCGGCACGACCGTCTCGCCGCCGGCCAGGTAGCTCTCGATCACCGCCCAGGTGTACTCGAGGGTCGCGAGCGCGTCGCGGCCGGAGCCGCGGAGCCGCTCGCGCGACACGCCGTTGGTGACATCCTCGAGGAAGGCGTGGATGCGGCGCGGGAAGGTGGCGCCGAAGTCCTTGATGCCCGTGTCCATGA
>VGFB01000432.1 GCA_016869015.1 Armatimonadota bacterium | reverse complement strand
CACCGTCGTTGTCGAAGCGGGCGCTTCGACCTACGACGACTCGTCCGGCGGTTGGGTCCGTTGCCGTTCACTTCGCACTTATCACTTCGCACTTCGCGCTGCTCCGTCACCGTCGTTGTCGAAGCGGGCGCTTCGACCTACGACGACACGTCCGGCGGTTGGGTCCGTTGCCGTTCACTTCGCACTTATCACTTCGCATTTCGCGCTGCTCCGTCACCGTCGTTGTCGAAGCGGGCGCTTCGACCTACGACGACACGTCCGGCAGTTGGGTCCGTTGCCGTTCACTTCGCACTTATCACTTCGCACTTCGCGCTGCTCCGTCACCGTCGTTGTCGAAGCGGGCGCTTCGACCTACGACGACTCGTCCGGCGGTTGGGTCCGTTGCCGTTCACTTCGCACTTATCACTTCGCACTTCGCGCTGCCTCCCATGTCCTCTGTCCGCCAGGCTCTGACTCCCGAGGCCCTTGCCAGGCTCAGCACCATGGCCTTGCGTGCGCGCGCCGCCGTGGAGGGTCACTACTCGGGCCGCCACGCCAGCGCCTATCGCGGCGCGAGCGTCGAGTTCGTGGATCATCGCGAGTACGCGCCGGGCGACGAGCCGCGTCACATCGACTGGCGGGTCTACGGCCGCACCGACCGCCTGTTCGTGAAGCAGTACGAGTCCGAGACCAACCTCGACCTGCATCTCCTCCTGGACGTCAGCCGCTCCATGGACTTCGCCTCCGGCTCTGTCAGCAAGCTCCGCTGCGCCACCTTCATCGCCGCCGCGCTCGCCTACCTCGCCACCAACCAGCGCGATGCTGTCGGGCTGTTCCTGTTCGATCACGCGGTCCGGCGCCACCTGCCCGCGATGACCAGTCCCGCGCACTTGGCGCGTCTCTTCGAGGCCCTCGATGCCGCTGAGCCCGGCGAGGACACGCGGCTGACCCCGGCGCTTGAGGAGGTCGCCGGGCGGCTCGGCCGCCGGGCGATCATCGTACTCCTGTCGGACTTGCTGGATGGGCCGGAGGAGGTGCTGCGGTCGCTGGCCTACTTCCGCCATCGGGGGCACGACGTGATCGTTCTGCAACTGCTGGATCCGGCCGAACTGAGGCTCGACTACCGGGGCACGGTGGCCTTTGAGGACCTGGAGACGGCAGAGCGGCTGAGCCTCGAGGTGGGCAGTGTACGAGAGGCTTACCTCGGCGAGCTGCGCCGCTTCCTGGCGGCCTACCGTCACGGCTGCCGCGACCGTTCTCTCGACTACGCGCTCCTGGACACCTCGATCCCCTTTGACGCCGCCCTCGCGGCCTATCTTGCCCGCCGCAGCACTCACCTCTCCCGCCGGTGAGGCCGCCGTTGCCGTTCCTCTTCCGTGTGTTCCGTGTATTCCGTGGTTCCCTCGCCGTCGTCGTGCCGTCCCCTACCTCGCCGTCTTCGTGCCTCTTCGTGCCTTCTTTGCGCTCTTCGTGGTTCAGCCGTGCCGTCGCCGTCCCCTGGGACCCCAGGGCGTCTCGCCTGCTGGCCTGGCTGGTGGTGGCCCCGGTGTGGCGGCCGTCGCCGTCCTCCGTCGCCGTGCCGTCCCCTTCCGTGTGTTCCGTGTATTCCGTGGTTCCCTCGCCGTCGTCGTGCCGTCCCCTACCTCGCCGTCTTCGTGCCTCTTCGTGCTTTCTTTGCGCTCTTCGTGGTTCAGCCGTGCCGCCGCCGTCCCCGGTACCCGCCCCGGCCTGCGACCGTTCGCGGGTTGCCTGTCCGCGATTCCCTCACTTCACCACGATGCCGCTGAGGTCGCACGCCGGCGCCGGCCACTGCGGGGCCATCGCCTCCAGCGTATCGGCCACCAGCTCCGCCACCACGAGGTTCCGGTACCACTTCCGGTTGGCTGGGATGATGTGCCAGGGGGCCTCGTCGGTACTGCAGCGCGAGAGTGCTTCCTCGTAGGCGGTTACGTAGTCATCCCACGCCTCGCGCTCCTTGAGGTCCTCGGGGTTGAACTTCCAGCACTTGCGCGGGTCCGCCAGTCGCGCCTCGAGGCGGGCCTTCTGCTCCTCGGCGGAGATGTGCAGGAACAGCTTCAGGATGCGGGTCCCGCTCTCGGTCAGCAGCCTCTCGAAGGCGTTGATCTGGGCGTAGCGCCGACTCCAGACCCGTTTCGGCACGAGCTTGCGCACGCGCACGATCAGCACGTCCTCGTAGTGGGAGCGGTTGAACACGGCGATGAGCCCCTGCGCGGGGGTGTGGCGGTGGATGCGCCACAGGAAGTCGTGGGCGAGCTCGTCGGCCGTCGGCGCCTTGAAGCTGGTGACCGAGCAGCCCTGGGGGTTCACCCCGCGCATCACGTGGCGAATCGTCCCGTCCTTACCGCCCGCATCCATCGCCTGCAGCACGATCAGCAGCGACTGCTTCGACTCCGCGTATAGGCGCCCCTGAAGCTCCGTCATTCTGGCCCGCGCGGCCTCCAGCCGCTCCTCGACTTCCGGCGCCTCCTTGGACAGACCCCCGTTCTCGTCGGGGTCGTGGTCCGTCAGACGGACGCGCCCACCGGGCTTCACCAGCGTCGACTTGCTCATCAGCCGTCACTCTCCCCGCACGAGGGTGCCCTTCCCCAACACCAGCATGTCATAGGCCTTCTGCACGCGATCCCAGTGTTCCTCGCGGTCGAGGGCCCAGTGCCGCCCGATCACCGAGACCACGCGCCCCACGCCGCGCCGCTCGCATTCGGCCTCCATGTCGCCGATGTACCGCGCGCCGGCCTCCGGGCGCTCGCCGCGACGACCCAGCAGCCCGTGCACGTAGACCTCCGGGACCCCGCGCCTCCCACACAGCTCCAGGAGGTTCACCGCGTACTCCAGCGAGCCGTGGGAGGAGAAGAACGAGACGATCCCCAGCAGATGCAGCGCCGCCCCGTCGCGCTTGGCCCCCTCGGCCGCCCAGACGAAGGCCTCGTTCTGCAGGAACGACCCGTCGGCGATGGCCTCCGCAATCCGCAACCGATCCGCGGGCACCCGCCGACCCGACCCGAGGTGCAGGTGGCCCGCCTCCGAGTTCCCCACCGTGCCCTGCGGCAGGCCGACCGCCTCCCCGGAGGCCGCCAGCAGCGTGTTGGGGTTCCCCTGCAGCAGCGCGTCGATGTTCGGTGTCTCGGCCTGCGAGATCAGGTTGCCCGGCCCCGGCGGCTGCACGCCCCAACCGTCCACGATCAGTAGCAGCACGCGCCCGCCCGGTCCCCGTGGCACGAGCGCGCGCCCGGTCATCGCCTCCGGCGCCTCCAGCCCCAGCAGCGCCAGCACCGTCGGCGCCACATCCGTCAGCGCGCCCCCCACGGCGGGAGCGGCCTCGGCCGTGATGCCCTCCGCCCCCACGATCGCCAGCGCCACCGGGCTGTCGGTGTGCCCGGTGTCGATGGAGCCCTCCGGGTAGAACCACTTCTCGGCCGTCCCGTGGTCGGCGGTAACGACCGCCGTGACGCCCGCCTCGCGGGCCGCGGCCAGCACCCTCCCCAGTTGCGCGTCCACCGCCTCCACGCCCCGCTGGATGGCCTCCGGGTTCTCGATGTGTCCGAGCACGTCGATGTTCGCGAAGTTCGTGATGACGAGATCGCAGGCCGGGTCCCGCAGCTTCTCGAGGGTCGCGTCGGCCACGTGCGCGACGCTCATCTCGGGCCGTTCATCGAACAGCGCGACATCGCGGTGGGACTCGACGATGACGCGCTCCTCGCCCGGGAAGGGCTCGGTGCGCTTGCCGTTGAGGAAGTAGTTGACGTGGATCGCCTTCTCCGACTCGACGACCTTGACGACGCGCCGGCCGCTGCGGCATGCCACCTCGCACAGCGTGTCCCGCAGCTCCTCCAGCGGCGGGAACGCCACCCTTGCGGGCAGTCGCGGGCTGTACTGAATCATGGTGGCGAGGTTCACGCCGAACCCGCCGTGAGGCTGGAACTCATCGAAGCCGGGGTCGGTCAGCGCCTGGGAGAGCTCCACCTCCCGCTCGCCCCGGATGTTGTAGAAGATCACGTAAGCTCCGGCCTTGACCCGCCCAACCGGCCGGCCATCGCCATCGGCCAGCACCAGCGGGTTCAGCGCCTCATCCTCCTCCCCGGCCGCATACGCGGCCAGCACGGCCTTTGCCAGTGGGTACGTCAGCTCGTCAGCCATCGGCATTGCGTCTCCCTCGAGTCAGTCTCCCGTCCCGTTTCGCCCCGCCGCTTCCCAAACCTCGTCCCGTCTCCTATACTGAGAGGCAGAACACCCGAATGCGCGGAGGTGCGCCCCGAGTGCGGGTCTGCGTGGTCGGTCCTGGAGCCCTCGGCTGCCTGCACGCCGCGTGGCTGGCACGCGCGGGGGTGCAGGTCTGCCTGTTGGACCATCGCCCGGACCGCGCCCGCGCCCTCGCCGCGCGGGGGCTGGTCGTCGAGGACGGCGGCAGTACCTGGACCGCGCGGCTCCCCTGCGCCGCCGATCCCGCCGAGCTCCCGCCGGTCGACCTCCTGCTCTTCTGCGTGAAGACCTTCCAGTCGGCCACAGCCGCCGCCCACGCCGCGCCGCTCGTGGGCCCCGAGACGATCCTGGTCCGCCTGCAGAACGGGCTCGCCGATCCGGCGCCCCTGGTCG
Source organism: Armatimonadota bacterium (assembly GCA_016869015.1). GTDB lineage: Bacteria > Armatimonadota > Zipacnadia > Zipacnadales > VGFC01 > VGFC01. Next base: position 194 of record VGFB01000432.1, on the reverse strand, counting down.
ACCTCGCCTCGGGGGCGCGCGTGGTTCTGGGCGTCTCAGGCCACGGCGCCCACACGGTGAGCTGGGGGCGCATCCGCCATGCCGGCAGCGGGCCGACGCGCCTCGGCCCCCTGATCGCCTCCGGTCGGGCCGCCGCCGAGGCCGCCGCCGCCGCCCTGCGACCGGCGCTGCCGGACATCGAGGTGGTCCACGAT
>VGFB01000431.1 GCA_016869015.1 Armatimonadota bacterium | reverse complement strand
GGTCGCGATTGAGCCGGCTGCCTAGACGAGGGAAACCTCGGTCAGAGAGGGCGCACCGATGCCGATAGCGTCGGCACGCCGCAGACGTTCTTCCACAGCCTCCGCCATCGGCTCGGCGAAGATCAGCGACAGCAGTGCCGAAGCGTCGACGATCACCGTCGTCACACTCCCCCGGGGCCGTAGCCGAGGATCTGCTCGCGTTCGGCCTTGCTGGGCGCTTTGCCCAGCTGCTCTCTGGGGATCGTTGCCCACACCTCGCGCTCCAGGAAGCGCCGCAGATGGGTGCGTCGTGCATCGGGGGTGATGCGTAATGCCAGCCTGTCGCGGCGTTCGCGCAGAGCCTGACGGATGGCCTGCGTCTTGCTCTCTCCGGTCATCGCCGCGACCTCCGCGGCGAGCTTCTCCGTCTCGTCGTTCTTGATCGTCAGACCCATGCGCGCTCCAGTCTGAGAGGGGCGAGCCGTCGGCTGCCTGGACGTACCATCGCACCGATCGCTTGGACTTGCGGGAGTATACCACCATACTGGCATAGACACACCGTAGTGTACTCTGCTAACGAATGGAATCGGCTTCATGGGCTGCCGTCTATCCCGCCAACACAAGATGCGCTTTGTATAAGCCGAGTCCGTAATCGATCGGCCGATCGGCGGCCCGAGTCGGATCGGGGCTTCACGCGACCGCTCGTCTCTCCTTGTCGGTGATCTTGAGGTAGAAGCGGCGCTCGTCGTCGAGCACGAAACCCTTGCCGATGGACTCCTTGAGGGTCCGCGTCGCCCAGATGCGGAACTGGGTGGCCTGGCGGCTGTTGACGCGGTAGCCCACGGAGATGACCGCGTCGAGGTTGGAGTACGCGATGGACCGGCGGACGTCTTGAGAGCCCTTGCGCTGAACTGTCCGGGATTTCCGGATAGTTGACCCTTCGGTCAACTCACCTGATGCGTAGATGTTGCTGAAGTAGTGGACTTCGCCGAGGTGCGCCTGAGGACCGATCAATTGCCGAGCGGATGCGCAGAGTCCGCGGATGTCCAGCCAGCGGCAGTCGTGGCCCTGACGGCGTTCGACCTCGCGAATGGCGTGATAGACGTTGAAGCCGTCGACAAGGAACCGGACGGAGGTTGCCATTCACCCCCCTGAATGAAGAAACCCCCGGGACCGTGGCCCCGGGGGGACCAGGAGGCCGGAGCCCCACTGGCGATGATCGAACCCAATACTGCCATCGCCTCCGCGTGGCGTCAATGGTCCTTCGAGGCTGCCGCCGGCAGAGGTGGTGCGGACATGGTCGATGCTGGTCACGACCCTGTGGCCAGTCGCGCTCCAGCCGGGTGGCATGTGGGCGGAGGTGTCACATGGTAGAGATCCTGCATGAGAAGCGTGAGGCCATCGCCGCTCTGTGCCGCAAGTACGGAGTCGTGCGCATGGACGTCTTCGGATCGGCGGTCCGCGACGACGACCGCAGCGGTGAGAGCGATCTCGACCTGCTGGCGGACTTCGGAGATCAAGATCCCCTCCAGCTGATCGACGCCTACTTCGGGCTGCTCGATGAGCTGCGCGCGCTTCTCGACACGGACGGCGATCTCGTGATGAGCGACGCCATCAAGAACCGCTACATCCGCGCTGAGATCGAGCGCACGAAGCAGATGCTCTATGCAGCGTGAACCGCGCGCGTTCGTCGAGGACATCTATCGCCGGGGAGCAGACTGACGAGCACATCGTTGGACACCCCCGGCGTCGGCGCCGCGGCTACAGGTTGACCCTGACGAAGGCCACGACGGCGAGGACGACGAAGCCGAGGCCGAGCAGGACGTAGAAGACACGCGCGCCGGTGCGCCCGAACAGCTGCACGAAGCCGCGGGCGCGCGAGTGGTCCATGAACCAGTCCCAGTCGAGGATGCCGCCGAGCATGGTGAACACGCCGATGAGGGCGAGCCCCAAAGCGACGATGAAGGTCCCGAGCATCTCGGATGGCTCAATCCCACAGCGCCCGGATGGGGACCGCGTACAGGTCGTCGCCGAACGGGACCTGCGTCTCGCCGTCGTAGAGCACGACCCCGCCGGCGAAGCGCAGTCCGGCCGCGTCTTTCAGCCGGCGCAGCCCGCGGAAGTCCCGAGCGGTCACCGTGGCTGCAGCCTTCACCTCCACGCCGGTGAGCCTGTGGCCTCGCTCGATCACTATGTCCACCTCGGCGCCATCGCGATCGCGGAAGTGGGAGAAGCGCGGCGGCCGGTCGCTGTGGCTACCGAGCCGTCTCAGCTCCTGATAGACAAAGGTCTCCAGCATGCGTCCGTAGAGCTCGCGCTCTGAGAACAGCGTCTCTGCCCGCATGTCCAGGAGAGTCGCCGCGAAGCCGGTGTCTCCGATGTGAAGCTTGGGGCTCTTGACCGATCGCTTCAGGTGGTCGATGTGCCAGGCGGGCAGCTCATCGACGAGGAAGAGGCGCTCCAACAGGGTGACGTACCCACGGATGGTCGGCCGGCTCAACTGGAACGGCCCCGCGAGGTCGCTGACGTTCAGCAGGCGCGCGGTCTGGCCGGCGGCCAGCTCCATCAGCCGGGGCAGGGCGTCCAGGGCGGCGATGCGCGCCAGATCACGGACGTCGCGCTGCACGATCGCTTCGAGGTAGTCACGGTACCAGCGTGACCGTCGCCTGTGGTCGGCACGCGCCAAGGCCGCGGGATAGCCGCCACCGACGATCCGCTCGGCCAGGTCACGCCCAAGACGCCGGCGGCGTCCCGGCTGGAAGCGGAGCGCGAAGAGCGCCTCCAGGAAGGTCGATGGCGCACGGGCCAGCTCAGCCTGGGAGAGGGGGTAGAGCCGCACGATCTCCATGCGTCCGGCCAGGGAATCCGCAAGGGTGGGGACGAGCAACACGTTGGTGGAGCCGGTGAGGATGAAGCGACCGGGTCGTCGATGCCGGTCGATAGAGAGCTTCAGAGACGCGAAGACCTCCGGCACCCGTTGGACTTCGTCCAGTATGGTGCGCTCCGGCAGGTCGTCGATGAAGCCCACGGGATCCGCTGTGGCGGCCGCGCGCGTCACCTCCTCGTCGAAGGTGAAGTAGGCGTAGCCGCGCGCCTCGCCGACCATGCGAGCCAGCGTCGTCTTGCCGCACTGGCGGGGTCCGTGCACGAGCACGGCCGGGGAGTCGGCCAGCGCATCCAGCAGCGGCGTCGCGGCGAAGCGGGGATAGAGAGCGTCATCCATCGTCGGCTGATCGTAAGTTTGATGACCGGCTGATTGCAAGGTTTACAATCGGCAGATTGAAAGGATGACAGGCTCCGCCGGCCGCGCTCAGCCGCCGGTCCGCCGCGCTCGCCGCGCCGCCATGCCGGCCAGGACCTCCAGCACGGTGGCGTGGGCGGCCAGGGCGGTGATGCCGGCGGGGTCGACCATGGGGTTCACCTCGACCACGTCGAAGCCGCACAGGTCCAGCTCGGCGGCCATGCGGCCGGCGACGGTGAGCAGCTCCCGCGAGGTGAGGCCGCCGGCCTCCGGGGTGCCGGTGCCGGGGGCGAAGGCCGGGTCGAGCACGTCGATGTCGATGGTCAGGTAGGTCCGCGGCGCCAGCTCGGCGGCGGTGGCGATCAGCTCGTCGGCGACGGCCGCCGGTCCCCGTTCGGCGATCTCCTCCATGAGCACGATGCGCATGCCGCGCTCGCCCCAGTGGTCCATCTCCTCGCCGGTGGTGGGCCAGTAGCCGCGCACGCCGGCGACCAGGTGGTGGTGCGGCAGCAGCGCGCCGCGTTGGATGGCCTGCGAGAAGGGGTTGCCGTGGTCGACCTCGTCGATGCCCATCTCCACGTCGCCGTGGGCGTCGAGGTGGATGACGGCGTAGCCGTCCGCTCCGTGGCGCTCGGCCAGCGCCTCCAGTACCGGCAGCGAGACGGAGTGGTCGCCGCCCAGCACCGCCGGTACGGCGCCGGCGGCCAGCGTGGCCGCCACCGCCGCCCGCAGCTGCGCGTGGATGCTCTCGATGCGGCCCGGGAAGGTGCCCACGTCGCCGTGGTCGACGATGGTCAGCACCTGGAACGGGTCGATGCGTCGCCGCGGGTGCGGGCGCATCGCCGGCGGGCCGACGATGTCGGCGTCGCGGATGGCCCGGGGCCCGAAGCGTGTGCCGGGGCGGTAGCTGGTGGCCACGTCGCAGGGCGCGCCGATGACCACCACGTCCGCCCCGCCCAGCTTGTCGGGGTCGAGGACCAGCGGGGTGTAGGCGAACGTCGGCCCCGGGCCGGCGAAGGGGAGCTGGTCTTCTCGATACGGTCGGTCAGTCATCTGCTCTCTCCTGGGCAATGAAGGTTCGAATGGGTCGATGTCCCGCCTCGCTGCCAGAACCTCGGCTACGCGTCGAGCAAGCGGAAAACGAACCGACTCGGCGCATCAGCCTTGAAGACCACGCTCTCGAGCTCGAGCGTTCCGAGGTAGGTGAAATCCTCGCCTGGGTTCTCGCGCAGGAAGAGGTGCAGTTCCTCACCGGACTCCCGCGTGGCGGCGATGCGAGCGTCGTGGCCGTGGGCGGACTCCCCCTCCCAGAATAGGCGCGACCCCTCGAGGCGGTCGTCGTACTGCGGCTGGTTGGATGACTTGTTGAGGGTGACGAAGAGCACGAGGCGGGCATCTGGCCGGGAGCCGCAGACGCCTTTCGTGATCGCCGTCCCCGAACGGTAGCCCCATCGCCGTGCCAGTTCGTCACGACTGTACGCCGCGCCAACGGTCAGCGTCGACATGTCAATCGGCATAGCGATCCTCCAGAACTGCCTCGCTTGCAGCAACCGACCGATCATGCG
>VGFB01000430.1 GCA_016869015.1 Armatimonadota bacterium | reverse complement strand
ATCGCCGTCGTAGGACGGAGCGCTGCTCCGTCACCGTCGCCGTCGTAGGACGGAGCGCTGCTCCGTCACCGTCGCCGCCGTAGGCCGGAGCGCTACTCCGTCACCGTCGCCGTCGTAGGACGGAGCGCTGCTCCGTCACCGTCGCCATCGTAGGCCGGAGCGCTGCTCCGTCACCGTCGCCATCGTAGGACGGAGCGCTACTCCGTCACCGTCGCCGTCGTAGGCCGGAGCGCTACTCCGTCACCGTCGCCGTCGTAGGCCGGAGCGCTACTCCGTCACCGTCGCCGTCGTAGGCCGGAGCGCTGCTCCGTCACCGTCGCCGTCGTAGGCCGGAGCGCTACTCCGTCACCGTCGCCGTCGTAGGCCGGAGCGCTACTCCGTCACCGTCGCCATCGTAGGACGGAGCGCTGCTCCGTCACCGTCGTTGTCGAGGTGCGCGCTTCGAGCGACGACGACACATCCTCACAATCACGAGTGACGGCGCGCTAGAACTCAGCCCTCACGGCCCATGTTCGTGAGGCCGGGGATGACGATCGGGGCTCAGCGCTTCGGGCCCGGGGGGTCGGCGAGGCCGTGCTTGGCGGCGAGGAGGGCGGCTTCGGTGCGGTCGTTGACGTGGAGCTTGGCCAGGACACTGGAGATGTGGTTCTTCACGGTCTTCTCGCTGAGGTAGAGGGCGCCGGCGATTTCCCGGTTCCTCATCCCCCGACTGAGCAGCTCGAGGACCTCCAACTCCCGTCGGGTCAGCTCCGCGAACACCTCCTTGGCGGCCGCGCGAAGACGGCTGATCCGCGCGAACTCGTCCAGCACTCGACCGACAAGCGTCGGGCCTAGAAAGCCCTCACCGCGGGCGGCCGCGCGAACCGCGGCGAGCAGCTCCTCGGCCGAAGCATGCTTCAGGACATAGCCCTTGGCCCCGGCCTTCACCGCCTCGAAGACGCTGTCATCGCCATCGAGCACGGTCAGCATCACCACGGCGCACTGCGGCAGCTCCTGCAGGATCTGGCGCGTGGCCTCGATACCGTCCAGCTTCGGCATGTTGATGTCCATCAGCACAACGTCGGGCTGCCGGTCTCTGGCGGCCACGACGGCCGCTTCGCCGTTTGGCGCTTCGCCCACCACTTCCAGGTCGGGCTCCGCGTTCAGAAGCTCCGCGAGAGCGTAGCGCACCAGCGTCTCGTCTTCAGCGATCAGAAGGCGGATCTTCGGCATGGCCTGCACTCCCCTCCTCCGGCGCCAGGGGCGCCCGCAGCGTCACGGTCGTGCCTTCGCCGGGCGCGGAGCGGATCGCGACCTCGCCGCCCGCCGAAGCCGCGCGCTCCCGCATGCCCGTCAGGCCGAACCCGCCCTCGGCCGCCAACTCCGTGGGCGTGGCAGAGGCATCGAAGCCCCGGCCGTCATCCTGCACGCTGCACTGTACGAAGTCGGCCCCGAACTCGACCCGCACATCGACGCGCGAGGCGCCGGCGTACTTCTCAGTGTTGGTCAACGCCTCCTGGATGATCCGGAAAGCGGCGTGCTCGACGTCCGCCGGTAGCCGCCGGGGCTCGCCTCCGAGGTGGAGTTCGGCTGCGGCTCCCGAGCGCTCGGCGAACATCCCAAGGTGCTCCTGCAACGCCCCGATGAAGCCGAGTTGCTCGACAACGGGCGCGCGCAGGCGGCGGACGAGGTACCGCAGCTCATCGCTGGCCTGGCGCACGGTGAGAGCCTGGTCGATGGCCATGCGGGCCGCAGCGGGGGGGTCCCGTTCGATGAGCATCTTGGCCAGATGCAGGCGAGTGGCGATGCGCACGAGGTAGTGCTGAATGCCGTCGTGCATCTCCCGTGAGAGCTGAGCCCGGTAGCCCGAAAGCGCGAGCCGCTCGCGAAGGAGAGTCAGCTCCTCGACGCGGGCCGCTTCGGTGACGGCGTAGGCGACGGCCACCGCTGTGGCCGCCGCCACCACGAACAACCGCGCGGCCAGCCGGGCCGTCAGCCCCGTCTCGATGGCCTCGGGAAGCGTCGCTGCCGTGTAGAGACCCGCGACGGCCAGTCCGACGCCGGAGGTCAGGCCGGGTCGACGCTGCACGGAGGTCGTGACCAGCGGCCAGAAGTACAGCAGGGCCAGGTCGCTGCCCATGCGGCCGGTCAGGTGCACCCCGGCAGTGATGAGGAAGAGGTCCATCGCCAGCCAGACGTACTCCCAGCCCTCCGAGACACGCTCCCGTAGAACCAGATACGCCCGGAGCGCCAGGTACACGCCTGCCCCGGCGAAGGCAATGTACACGTTCCGCAGGTCCGTCTGGGAGCGCCGCTGGACGTAGTCGCAGTGCACCCAGATGAACGTGGAGACGAGCGCCACGAAGTAGAGCACGAAGAAGGCCCGGCGTCTGGCTATGGCGGCATCCATGCGGCTGCGCCTCCCCCGGCACGGCCGACCCTTGACAGGCGGCGCCCGGTCGCCGCCCGGTTCGGACTCAGGGCGCGGGCTGCAGACGCGCTCCGGCCCAGTTGGCGCAATCGGAGAAGTAGTTGTCGCCGGCGTCCGTCACCACCAGGCGCAGTTGTTTCACCCCGGCGACCGGCACGTCAACGCTCTTCGATCCGCGCAGCCCCTGCAGCACGCCGCTCTGGAAAAGCAGACCGTCGTCGCCGTAGACCTCGAAGGCCACGGTCCCGCCGTCCTCGGCGGCGCAGACCTCCGCGACGAAGCGGGCGTACTCGCCTCCCAGATCGTAGGTGATCTCCGAGGGTGCGTGGGTGCCCAGGCCCTTGCGGAAGCGCCGTGGGCCGGCGGTCAACAACCCGCCCTCGATGCTGCGGTCCTTGCGCGGGAGCTTGTCGCCGTTAGGCGACCAGCCGGCCGCCGCCGACTGCCACGGCAAGTTGCTCAGCCACACCCAACCGTCGGTCGCCTCGGCAACGGCCGCTCGCGGAGGAGGCGGGTCGGGCAGCCGGACGGCCTGCGTCTCGGCGGGCGTCCCCCGCAGAGACAGAAGATCCTCTCGAGGGTACTGACTCAGCTCGCCGTGCAGAGCGGTCAGCGGGGCCAGCAGCGCCTGATAGTCCGCGTCCTCGGTGTTCGCAAAGACCGTCCCCTCGCAGCGCCCCCAGCCACCCGCCTCGCGCGCCAGCGGCGCCATCAGGGCCCGGCTCAACGCGGGGTCACGGCGGTTGACGGTAAGCCACCAGCTGTCCTGCCGCCCGTCACCGTCGCCGTGGCACTCGGCGCAGCGGCGGGCGAACACCTCGACCAGCGGTTTGCGCGCGCCCTCCGCAAGGATCTGCCGATTGGGGTAGCGCTCGTTCTCATAGCGGTCGTAGTACACCCCATTGGCGTCGATCCAGTTGATGATCCGCAGGCGTTCCTCCTCGGACAGCGTCACGCCGTGGTGCCCATCGGCCAGAAGCTGCATCAGCGGCGAGACCTTCGAGCCGTACGTGTAGGGCGGCCGCGCGTAGACGTCTTCCGGCGTGTCCCAGCGCATGGCGTCGGCCACGCTGAGGTAGGGCAGCAGCTCCTCATAGCCGATGGTGAACTGGTTGGTGAGATCGTCAGTCAGGACCACGCTGTTGGACCAACGGTCGAAGGCATGGCACGCCACGCAACGGTCGTTGAGGACCGGCTGCACGTCTCGCAGGAAGCTGAGCGTCTGCGTCCCCCACGGGGGCGGCGCCGGCGTTCGCGGCGGAAGCGAGGCGGCGCGGGCGTGCACGTTCACCGGCGCCGTCGTCTTCGGCTCGTGGCAACCGACGCAGGTCCGCGTCTCGTTGGGCTTCAGACACACGACGCTTCGCATCCGCTGGATCTCGCGCTGCTCCGCGTCGAGAACCTCGAAGTAGACGTTGCGGTTCGCCGGCACCGTGATGAGCGCTGACCCGTCCGTCTCAAGCGGGACGACGCCGAAGATGCGCTTGACCGTGTAGATGCGGGTCCCGGAGGTCGTGATGACCCCCCCGAACTTGACGCTCTTGCGCGGCAGATCCTCCAGCACCCGCAGGTACTTCGCCTCGCCTCGCGCGACGCCCCGCAGGCCCTGATACACGTCCAGCAGCAGCACCCGGGCCGTCGCGTCGGTCGCGTCGGTGTCCGGCGCTGCCGGGGCCATCGCCGCGGGACGCGGGCGCGCGACCAGCGGCACGGGCTCCGCGCAGGAGATGTCCGGATCGCGGTAGACCAGCGCGAGGTTCCCGTGCCGGTCGCCGATGTAGAGGCCCCAGGAAGGGGCCAGCCACGGCTGTACGGTGGGCGTGTACGAGCACAGGTAGGTGTCTTCGGAGAGCGGCTGCGGATCGCTGTACCAGCCGTACCGGCTATCCTCGGCCTTCTCGCCGGTCACCGGGACGTTCGGCGTGAGCAGCGTGAGGGGCGCCTCGCCGTCGATCCCTCTTCGCACATCGATGAGGCCGATCGGGCCGTGGGTCTGACCGTGGTGCGCGGTGAAGAGCGCCATGACCTGCCGGCTGCCCGGCACCGGGCGCGGGAACATCACCACATTGGGGCGGATCGTGGCGTTGCCGTAGTACGGCTCCACGTTGGTGCCGTCCGGCAGCATCGTAAAGGGGTTGTGCAGGGAGGTGACTGAGCGCTCGTTGTACTCCCAGCGGCTGTAGAGGATGCGGCCGTCGGGCAGCACGGTGGGGTTGAAGTCGTTGAAGACGTTGAAGCTGAGCTGCCGCGGGTTCGAGCCGTCGCCCTCCATCACGAACAGCGTCGGCGCGTGCCGGTTGCCGCCGCACATCACGAAGTGTTCCGACCGATCCGACGTGAACCCGATCTGCCCGTTCGGCAGGTAGAACGGCTCG
>VGFB01000429.1 GCA_016869015.1 Armatimonadota bacterium | reverse complement strand
CGCGCTTCTGGGCGACCACCGGGCTCCCCTTCATCTACACCTGGAACCCCGATGACCGCCCCGTCATGCGCTACGCGAGCATCTCCGTGATGGGTACGACCCTGCACACGCACACCTGGTTCGGCAAGCCGGTCCAGTGGGTCGGCCTCGTCTATGCCGACGCGCTCCTGGAGCTGGCGACCCACGACGACACCTTCCCCTGGCGTCGGGTGGCCGAGGGCATTCTCGCCTGCGCGATGCAGATGCAGAAGACCGAGGCCGACGCCTGCGGCCACGTCGGCTTTTACCCCGACGCATGGGACGTGCTGACCGGCCGGGAGGCCTACCACTGGTGCCTCGCGCCCACGCTCATCGCCGAGGTGTCCGACGCCCTGACCGACTGCGATCCGAAGGCCTCCACCACGATCCTGCGGCTCGGCCGGCAGCGCCTCCATCTCACGGCTCCGGGTTCCCTCGCCGGCGCGACCTTCGAGGCCGACACGCTTCGCTGCGCGACGCGCTACCTCCCCGGCGGCGAGTATCAGGTTCTCGTCTCCCCGCTTGCGGCCGTTGAGGCTGTCCTCGTCGATGGAGCGCCCCTGGACAGGGGGGACTTCGAGGTCGTGCCGCCCGGCCTGCTGCGCATCCGCGTCCGGCAGGCGGGCGACGAAGCGCAGCTCGAGGTCCGCGGCTGCCGATTCACGCAGCTCGCCGCAGCCCTCAACCTCGCGGGGATCGCCAACGGTGGCTTCGAGGAAGGCCTTCAAGGCTGGGCGCCCTCCGACCCGGGGGCCGTCAGTCCCTCCACCGACGCGCACAGCGGGGAGAACGCGCTGCTCCTCGACGCGCGCGGCCTTACCCGCGAGGTGCAGTGCCCCAGCACGCCCATTGCGGTACAGGAGGGGAAGAGCTACGAGCTGGTGTCGTGGGTGAAGCAGCTCGCGGGGGAGGGGAAGTACAAGGTCACCATCGACTGGCTCGGCCTCGGCGGCCACCTCAGCTACGCCAACGACTGGCAGGGCGCCGACCGACCCGCGGCGTATGCCCGGCATGGCGGTCGCTTCACGGCCCCCGCGGGCGCGAAGGCCGTTGTGATCATCCTGGGCGTCCACCCCGGCACGGCCTGCCTCTTCGACGATGTCGCGCTGGACCCGGCCCCGTGATGCTGCCACGCTCTACTCTAGCTCTGCGCCCCACTCGTCCACGCGGATCCTCGACGCCCCCTTGTACGCGTCATGGGCCTCATGCATCGCCGCCAAGTCATCGAACCACCCCACGACGTACGCCGCTCCGAACCGCTCGCCCTTGGAGACGCGGAAGCCGCCGATCTCCTGGATGAAGCACACATACCCGCGCTGGTGGCACCATGCCTCGAACACAACCCCGGGATCGAGCGTCATGCCGGCGAGCCACGGCCCGGGCCTGCCGTCCAGCCGAACCTGGTACGCGCGAATCATCCGCTCCGGCGTGGGCGAACTCCCCCGCTGGTATAGGAACCTCGCGTCCGGCGGGAAGTCGTCCACGAACTCCGACGAGGGGATGTCGCCGTGGTAGCTGAGGTGGATCTGCTCGAAGCTGTCGCCCGCAGCGTGCTTAAGATGGCCCGGCATGTCGATCCGCAGGATCAGATGCTCGACACCGTTCGCGCTGGTGACCTCGTCAGAGGCCAGGAAGTACCGCAGGCCATCCCGGAACACGAGCGTCTGCTCCCAGACGCTGCCGGCCTCGCGTCCGTAGGTGGCCTCGCGGTAGGTGTACCACTGCCGCACTCCCACGGTCTCTCCGTGGTCGAAGACCTCGAAGTCGAGCTTGCGCGCCGCGGTGCAGATCTGCGGTAGCTCCACGTACCGCTTGACGAGGTGCCCGTGGAACAGATCGCCCCGATGGTAGGCGTTCTCCGTGACGCCGGCCTCATCGGGCAGCGGCTCCATGAGGAAGTCCACGATGTCAAGCCCGAAGCCCAGATCCCGCGCACCCGTGGCCTTGTCCAGCAGCGTCCCGGCCGCCACGCCGCTTACGTAGCCCTCCGTGTGGACCTCGGCGCAGAGCATGTCCGTCTCGATATGGAGGGTCGAGCCCTCGGTCCGGATCGACGCCATCGCGCTCCCTCCGGGGTGTGCTGCGGTGCAATTCGGGCACAGCGCAGCCCCAACCTCCGCGCGTGCCGTTCGAGCGGGAGACCCGGGGAGCCCCGCAAGCCGCTGGCCGCGCGTGGCCGGGCGCCGCTTCTCCTCAAGCCACGAGCTGCCAGCAGATCCTGAGCGTCGTCAGCCCGACGACCGCGGCCAACCCGTACCGGAGGAAGCGAGGCCGGGTCCGCTTGCTCAGGTGGCTGCCGAGGAGGGCGCCTGGCACGGCTCCGAGCACCAGGGCGACCGCGGGCCAGAGGGCGATCTGCCCGGTCGAAGCCTTCCCGATGAGGCCGGCCACCGAGGAGAAGAAGACGATTCCGAGGTTGCTGCCGATCGTCACGCGCGTCGGCACCCGCAAGACGTACAGCATCAGCGGGATGAGGATGAAGGACCCGCCCTGCCCCACCATGCCGCCCAGGAAGCCCACGACGACGGCGATGGCGGCGCCGAACGGCGAGCTGAAGGCAATCTCCTCAGCCGCCACTTCGGCGTCTTCCCTGGGCAGAGGCAGGAGCATCAGCCCGGCAGCCGGCAGGGCCAGTGCGGCGAAGAGGGCCAGCAGAGCGCCGTTCGATACGTGCTTCGAAAGCAGGGCCCCCACGAGCGATGAAGCGAAGATGCCCGGGCCCATCACCGCAACGAGTCGCCGGGAGACGAACCGATAGCGGTTGTGCCGAAGGCCGGCGAAAAGGCAGGCGGCCAACGCCTGCACGATGGTGAGCCCGGCGACGGCCCGCATGTCCAGCTCTCCTGCCCCAAGCAGAGGAGGCAGGTACAGCAAGGCGGGCGCCATCGCAATCCCGCCCCCGATGCCAAGCCAACCCGAGAGCGTGCTCACCACAAAGCCAACCAGGCCGACGAGTAGGACCAGTTCAGGGTTCATGGGTCCGGCCATCACCTACGGCAGGACCTCGATCTCCCCGCCGGGCCCGGGCACGGTCTCACCGACCTCAGCCGCGGCGATTCCCGCGGCGCGTAGCGCAGCCACCAGGGCCTGGGCGTCGGACGCCGGAAGCGCGAACAGCAGGCCGCCGGAGGTCTGGGCGTCGTACAGCACGAGCTGCTGCGCTTCGCCTATGCCGGGCGCCCATCGCACGGCGTCCCCCAGGGCGTCGCGGTTGCGGTGCGTCCCGCCAGGAGCGAACCCTTCGGCAGCCAGCTCGAGTGCATGGGACAGGAGCGGCACCGCCGAGCAGCGGAGGACCGCACCCACGCCGCTGCCCGCTGTCATCTCATGGAGATGTCCCAGGAACCCAAAGCCCGTGACGTCGGTGCAGGCGTGGATGTCGTGTCGCGCGCCGATCTCCGCGGCGGTCTTGTTCAGCGTCGCCATGACGGCGACAGCTTCGGCGAGAGCGCCCTCCGGCGCTTGCTCCCTCTTCGCCGCCGTCGTGATCACGCCGCTGCCCAGCGGTTTGGTCAGGACGAGGCGGTCGCCCAACCGTGCGCCGGCGTTGGTCCAGACTCGGCCGGGGTGAACGACGCCGGTGACCGCCAGCCCATACTTGGGCTCCGGGTCGTTGACGGTATGCCCGCCGATGATCGGGATGCCGGCCTCCGCCATCTTGGCCGCTCCCCCCCGGAGGACGTCCCGCAGGACCGTGAGGGACAGGCACCCCAGAGGGAAGCCGACCAGGTTCAGCGCGAACAGAGGTCGAGCCCCCATCGCGTAGATGTCACTGATCGAGTTGGCTGCGGCAATGGTCCCATAGTCGTGGGGATCGTCGACAATGGGGGTTATGTAGTCAATCGTCTCCACCAACGCGGTGTCATCGGAGAGGCGGTAAACTGCGGCATCGTCGGCGGTCTCCGTACCGACGAGGACGTTGGGATCCGACGTTGTGGGTAGGTCGGACAGAACCTGTCCGAGGTCCGCTGGACCGATTTTGGCCGCTCACCCGGCGGCGCTGGCCAGCGATGTGAGACGCACTTCCTTGGGGTCGGCGGGCGGGGTGCTCATGGGCTACGCCTCCTTGGGCGATCTCACGGGCCGAACAGCTTACCGTGTCGACTTGCAGCATACCTCCGCACATGATATAAGTAAAACGACGATTATCAAGATAAAGCATAAGGAACGCTAATGTCATCTGATCGGGTCGATCTTCGCCACTGGCGGACCTTCCTGGCTGTCGTGGACCAAGGCAGCTTCACACGGGCGGGAGAGGCCCTGCACGTAACCCAGCCCGCGGTGTCCCTCCTCGTGAAGCGGCTGGAGAAGCACTGCGGCCTACCTGTGCTCGACCGGTCGGGCAAACGGGTGATCGTCACGCCAGTGGGCCAGGCTCTGGCGGAACAGGCGCGGCGACTGCTTGCCGTCGCAGGGGAGACGGAGGACGTCGTACGTGATCTCCAGGGGCTGCGCGCCGGCCAGGTCACAGTCGCGGCGAGCACCCTGCCTGGGACGTACCTGTTGCCGCCCGCTTTGGCCGCGTTCGGCGCGGAGTGGCCGAAGGTGAGCGTTCGAGTGGCACTGGACGATACGCGGGTTGCGCAACAGCGGGTGCTACGGAACGAGGTGGACTTCGGGGTGATGGGCCAGACCCAACACCCCCCGGGGCTTACCGCAGTGCCTTATGCGACGGACGAACTGGTGCTGGTTGTCGCGCGGACCCATCGCCTGGCCCAACGCCGGCAAGTCGGCGTCCGCGATCTGGCGGGGTTGGGCTTCGTGGGTC
>VGFB01000428.1 GCA_016869015.1 Armatimonadota bacterium | reverse complement strand
AAGTACTCGCCCAGGAAGACCGGACGCGGGTCGTCGGGGAGGTGCTGGTCGTAGGGCATGGGCGCGTAGTGCAGGTTCGCGATGTCGCACACACGCCTCGGGTCGGGGTTGTTGAAGGTAGTGGGGCGCGTGGGATCGAGGTCCCGACAGAGCCGCGCCGAGACCTCGAAGAGCGGGCTGAACTGCGACTCGTTCGCCAGCGACCAGAGCAGCACGCTGGGGTGCGCGTGAGCGGCGTCGATCATCGCCGAGGTCGGGGTGAGCACGGCCGGCAGGTGGGCGGGGTCGGAATCGCTGCCGACCCAGCAGAAGGGGGCCTCGACCTCGACGTATACCCCCAGCCGGTCGGCGGCGACGAGCAGCTCCTCGGTCGGCGGATAGTGCGCCGTGCGGAGGTAGTTGAGGTTCGCCGCCTTCAGCAGGCGCACGTCCTCCTCGGCGTGGCGGGCCGTGTCGGCCCGGCCGGACAGCGGGTCGGTCTCATGGTGACAAGCCCCGGCGAGCTTCACCCGGCGACCGTTCACGTACAGCTGCGACCCGCGGACCTCGATCCGGCGGAAGCCGACGCGCCGGTCAATCCGCTCAATCAGCCGGTCAGCCTGCAGGAGGTCAAGACGCAAGAGGTAGAGGTTCGGCTTCTCCGCGCTCCACGGACGCACGTCGGGCACGACCGAACGCACGGCGACCTCGCCCCGGCCCGGGTCGATCGGCGTCAGTGGGGCTGAGTGCTCGATGGCCTGGCCGTCCGGCCCCAGCAGCGTCAGCCTGACGCGCGCGTCGTCGGCGGGGCCCTCGAGATGCAGGGAGAGGTCTAACACGCCGTCGCGATACGTGTCACCGAGCCCCGCGTTGAGCCGCAGCGCCCGCACGTGAAGCGCCGGCAGCGCGAACAGCCGCACCGACCGATCGATCCCGCCGAGGTTATGGAAGGCATAGCCCGACGAGTATGAGAGCCGCTCGGAGAGCGTGTCCACCGTCATCGTAAGGTCGAGACGGTTCACCTCGCCCGGGCGGGCCGCGTCGGTGATGTCCCACTCGACGGGGGTGAACAGGTTCTCGCTGTAGCCCAGGTCGTGTCCGTTCAGCCGGTACCGGGTTCCTCCGTGGATCGCGTCGAAGCGGAGAATGATGCGTCGCCCCTGCCAGGCCCGCGGGATCTCGAATTCCCGCGCCACGGCCACCGGGCGGTCCTGGGGGAGATCGTAGCCCTGCTGCACCCACTGTCCCGGGACCCGGAACGGCTTCCACCCGGGGTCGTCCGGGTCGTCCGCGATCTGCCACTCCCCGTTCAGCGACATTACAGCGCTCCCCAGCCCGACCTGTTGCGTGGGGATCGGCCGATAGCGGACGGGCTCGAAGCGCCGCTCCTCGGGGGGGATCTTGCGCGAAACGATGGTGCCGTTGTGCTCGGCTACCACCTCAAGCGCCGCCTCCGGAGCGACGCCGTCCAGCACGCCGCGCGCGAACCGGAACGTGCCGTCCTCCGCAGACAGCGTGCCCGCCACGGTCTCTTGCGACTCCGCCACGCGTAGCCTGACGCCGACCCCCGCCAGCGGGTCGAACCGCAGGTCGCTCACATCGCCGCGCAGGTCGCCGTAGAGCGCCCAGACCGGCCCCAGGGCGAGCGCGCCAGGTGACGGCTTCGGCGCCCACAGCTCCAACGCCGACACCACCACGTTCACCTGCGCTTCGAGCCGGCAGGTCAGCTCCAGCCGCCCCTGGGCGACGACCTCCCTCGGCACGCGGAGCACGACGCGCCGCACACCCCCCTTCGGCAACTCCAGCGGCGGGTGAAGCTGGAGGGGTCCGGCCCAGAGACTCTGGACGCGGTGGTTGAACGGCTCGTTGGCGTAGGTGACGGCGAGGACGTAGTCGAGGGCCGGGTCGAGGTCGCCATAGCGTGCTCTGACCTCGCGCCAGCCCCAGGCCACCGTGCGAGCGCGCTGGTCGGCGTTGACCGCCGAGAGGGCGTACTCGTGCGTGCCCTCTGACTCCACGAGGTGCGGCTGTCGCCCGGCCACGCCGCAGTCGTCGTAGGCCTGGAGCTGATATCCGTCCGGCACGTCGCGGATCTCGTAACTCATCGGCTCCTCGACCGCCACCGACACCTCGGCCAGGATCAGCAGGGCGCAGATCATGGCGTCTTCCAGCAGGCGCGGCCCAGCTCGATGAACCGTTGGACGCGCGCCAGGGGGGTGAACGGCGTGACAGGGCTGGCGGGTGACATGATGAACCCGCGCGCCTTCCGGCCGGCCGCCGCCTGCCGCCGCACCTCGGCCTCGAGGAGTCGGTCGGAGCCGCGCTGCAGCACGCCCACGGGATCGAGATTGCCGAACAGCGTCACCCGACCGCCGATGGTCTCGGCCACCGCGTCGATGTCGTTGATGTAGCTCTTCATCGACGCCTCCATCAGGAACCCGTCGGCGCCGATGGAGGCGATGGGCTCCAGCCGGTCCATCACCCCGCCATAGTAGATGATGACCGCCTTGTGCCCGAGCCGGTGGATCTCACCCACCGCGTCGATCATGTACGGCAGACAGAAGCGCTCGTAGTGCGCCGGCGAGATCATGTCACTCGTCGCGATGGCGTCGTCCACGAAGATCGCGTCGCCCCCCGCGGCCGCGAACTGCCGGATCGCCTCCAGATTCTGCTCGTGACAGAGACGGCACGTCAGATCGACGAGTCCGGGCTCGTGTATCGCCATCGCCAGGAGGTTGGTGAGTCCGAGGTGGAAGTGGGACGTCCAGAACGGCCCGGCGACCCCGCCGGAGAGGATGAAGTGGTCCCGCCCCAGCTGCGCGACGACTTCGTCGAGGTAGTCGTTGTGGCCGGCGGCGAGGGCGTCCTCGTGCCGGCCGATGACGATGCGCTCTCGCGCGTCGGCCTCGTCGAACACGGTCTGCCGTTCGTTGTGCGTGTAGTCAGTCGGGTGCCCGCTCCGGGTGGCGACGGGCGTCCAGGAGTCGTGCGCGCGGTGGTGTATGAACCACTCGCCGGCACGCTCGACGATCTCCGTCTGCTCCCGCTCCTCACGGGAGGGCGCGTGTTGGGGCTGCAACAGCTCGAAGGGCGCCAGCTCGATCATCGCCCGATACAGGCGGACGTGCTCCGCCGGCTCGGCGTAGCGCCAGCGCCACTGCTCGTGCGGGGGGAGGCCCGTCAACTCGCAGAAGTGGTCCTGGTAGTACAGGTGGTTGTAGAGGGCCGTGACCGGCGGTCGATCCACCGGACGGCCCTCCAACGCGGCGTGGACGCGCTCCTTCGGAGTCATGCGGGCCGCCTACTTCGCCAGCTCGAGGAGGCCCGCGTTGCCGACCTCCCAGGTGCAGGCCTCGGTGCCCACCCACATGAGCCATTGCGGCTCCGGTGAGGTCTTGCGCACGCTGAGGTTGAACTCGAACCGCGTCTGGGTGGCCGGGTCGATCCCCAGCGAGGCGAAGGGCAGACGCCATTCGGCCGTCCAGTGGCGGTCGTTGGGGATGCTCGCCTTGTACTGGACCCCTTGCCCCGCCTGCTTCACCGCGGCGGGGGGGGCTCCCGCCTCGTCGCTGCTCTCCCAATGGCCCGACGGGTAGCCGCGGAGGACGAGGATCGGGGCGCCCTTCGCGGCGGCGTTGCGGAGCGCGATCTCCACCGCATCGTCCTGGCCCCAGCGGTTGCCCTTCGCCAGCGGGCGAACGGGGTCCAGCGTGTTGTCGATGGCCACGTACAGGGCCTCATTGTCGTACGTCAGCCAGGCGAGGCTCGGCGGCTGAACGGCCTCGCCCTGAATCCCCTTCGCGATGACGACGCCCCTGGTCGGGTCCAGGCCGAACCACTCCGCGCCACTCAGTGCGCCGTCCACCGTGATCGCGGCCGGGAGGCGCGTCGCCTTCGCGACCGGCGGCGGGCCCGTGCGCGCGGCCTTGGGCGGCGGAGGCGGCGGCACCTCCGCCACTTCGCTGGTCACCGGCCACGAGGCGCGGCAAGCGTCCTTGTAGAGACCGATCTCCTCGATGGGAATGCGCTCGAACCCCAACGCGTAGGCGGGGGAGTCATCCTTCAACTGGAAGTCCAGGCGCGCCGCATCGACGAAGCGCGGGTCCTCGTCCAGGAGGTTGTCCTCCATCTTGAGCATCGGCCGGGCCTTGCCTTCGATGCCGTCCCACTTCCCCCCCCAGTGCACGTTCCGGCTGATGACGTTGCCCTCGGGCGCGTACGGATCGCCGGTGGTCAGCGTGCGAAGCAGCGGATAGCGGTCGATGTACGGCGACTCGAGCAGTTTGGTCCCCAGGTGGGTCTGCTTCTCGGTCAGCTCCTTCACCCAGTCATCGGTGTGGTACTTCGCCCAGCCCATCGCGCGCGCATCCACGTGCACCGAGGGGTTGCACTCGACGAACGTGTTGTTCACGATGCTCACGTCGCGCCCGCCGCCGATGAACGCCGCGTTCGTGACGCGGTAGAACACGTTGCCACTGATCTCGGTCCCGCAGAACATGTCGTCCAGGTACACGCCGACACAGCCGTGGCCCTGGAAGCCGTTGATGTGGTGCAGGTAGTTGTAACGGATCACGGTGCCGCGCATCGTCCAGTTGCGGCCCGAGTAGATCGCGCCCGCGTCGTTGGACTCGAGGCAGACGCTGTGAATCTCGTTGAACTCCAGGAGATGGTCGTTGCCGCCAAAGAAGATGGCCGTGTGTGGGGCGTTGTCGATCAGGTTGTGCGTCGCGCGGTTGCCGACCCCATTGAGGTGGATGCCGCCGTTGTACATGCGGTACCAGCGGGCGAAGTGGTGGATGTGGTTGTTGTCGGC
>VGFB01000427.1 GCA_016869015.1 Armatimonadota bacterium | reverse complement strand
CCGCCGGTCATCCGCGCTCACGTACCGGAACACCAGGCTCAGCAACGGGCCGCGCCGTAGCACCGCCGAGTTGAAGTCGACGAGGCGCACAACACCCTCCCCATCAACCACGATGTTCTCCATCGTCTTCAGGTCGCCGTGGGCGATGCCGTGCCGGTGGAGACCGGCGATCACGCCTTCCAGGGCGGCCCACAAGTCCGGCGGCAGCTCCTCGGGCTCCATCACTGCGACTGACCGGCCCGCGTGCTCGACCGCCATGGCGTAGGGGCTGAGCTGCGCCACAAGGCGTGGAACCCCCGGCAGGCCCGCGGCGGCCCGGAGAACGTGGCACTCGCGGCCGACCAGCCAGCGGCCGATGAGCTGCCGGAACCACCAGCCACAGACCGAGAAGTCCTTCACGAAGGCCGGGATGCCCTCGATCGTCTCCAAGCGCACTTCGGGCTTGTACGCGCCGCCGGGGCGGATGATCACGGGCTCGGCGCCGGCCTCCATCGGGTCGCTCATGGTCATCGCTTCATTCGGTATCGCGGGGCGGGAACGCCAATGGACGCCTTCGAGCCGATGCTCGGGGACTCCTCCTCGCGGCCTCGAGGGGAGGGTCCGACGGCCGGGCCGGCGAAGCCCGTGCCGTGGGAGACGGCCGCCATGCCCGAGGCAGCGCTGCGGGTCCTGATGCTCACCCCCTCGTACCTGCCGCGCTCCGGCGGTGTGGAACGGCACGTGCGCTGTGTCAGTCGAGAGCTCCTGGCCCGCGGCGTTGAGGTCCGGGTGGCGACGCCGCGATGGGACGCGGCCTGGCCGGTGCAGGAGAGCGCGGAGGGTGTCGAGGTCATCCGGCTGAGCCGATCGCGCGCCGCCGGCATGCGGGAGCTGACCCCGCACGTGGACTGGGCGGAGGTGGTGCACACCCATGATGCTTACCCGTTCCTGAAGTACTACTTGCCCCATCGGCTCCGGCGGCCTCGGCGGCCCGTCTTTGCGACCTTCCACGGCTATGAGGGCTACCCGATCCCGCTGGAGGCCAAAGCTCTGCGGCGAATCGTGCTGTGGCTGACCTGGGGAAGCCTCTGCGCGGGGGCGTTCATCCCCAAGTGGTACCGATTCCGTTGCGCCCATGTCACCCACGGGGGCGTCGATGCACCGGAGGCCCGCCCACCCCTGGGCGACGGTGCGGTGTTTGTCGGCCGACTCGAGCCGGACACGGGGTTCCTCGGCTACGTGGAGGCCCTCGGCCGGCTGAAGGAGGCGCACGGGATCGACCTGCCGTTGGGTGTTTGTGGGGACGGCAGTCTGCGCGAGGCCGGGGAGACGGCAGCGCGGGAGCGCGGGCTGAACGTCACCTTTCACGGGCGCGTGCCCGACGCGACCCCGTACCTGTCGCGGGCGCGGTTCGCCTGTGTGAGCGGGCTCCTGGCGATGCTGGAGGCGATGGCGGCTGGGGCAATCGTGCTCGCCCTGTACGACAACCCGCTGAAGGAGGACTACCTGCGGCTGTTTCCGGGGGCGGGGCACCTCGTCATCGCCGGGTCGCCCGGTGAGTTGGCCGATCGGGCCGCCGAGTTGGTCGGCCACCCGGAGCTGCAGGAAGCCATCGCCGCGGAGGCCTTCGAGTTCGCCCGCGCGCAGACGTGGGGCAAGGTCGCCGATCTGTACCTGCAGCTCTGGGCCGCCGGAGGCGTCAGGCAACCGTGAAGACCGCGCTGGTGACGACGTGCTACCGTGAGGCGGAGGCCATCGACGCGTTCCTCGACGCGGTCGCGGCGCAGACGAGGCAGCCCGATGGGGTCGTCATCGTCGATGCCGGCTCGGAGGACGGGACCGTCGAGCGTGTTCAGGCGCGGATCGACGGAGGCGCGCGCCTGCGGCTGATCGTCGAGCCCGGCGCCAACCGGTCGGTGGGGCGGAACCGCGCCGTCGAGGAGAGCGGAGCCGAGCTGCTCGCCGTGACGGATGTCGGGTCGGAGCCGCGTCCCGATTGGTTCGAGCGCATCATCGGGCCCCTGGAGAGCGACGCAACGGTGGACGTGGTGGCCGGATACTACGCGCCGCACCCGCGGACGACCTGGGAGGCGGCCGTGGCCGCGGCCACGGTGCCGACGGTCGAAGAGGTCGATCCGGCGACCTTCCTGCCCTCGGGGAGATCGGTGGCCTTCCGACGGAAGGCGTGGGAGCAGGTCGGAGGGTACCCGGCCTGGGCGTGGCACAACGAGGACACGCCCTTCGACCTGGCCCTGAAGGCGGCCGGCGCTCGGTTCGTGTTCGAGCCGAAGGCGGTGGTCGAATGGAGACCACAGGCGAGGATCGGGCGGCTGTTCGTGCAGTTCTACCGGTACGCGCGGGGCGATGCGCAGGGGCGGATCTGGTTCCGCCACTACACGAAGGCCTATGCGCTGCTGGCGCTGAAGCTGGGGTTGCTGGTCGGCGGAGCCTTCTGGTGGCCCCTGTGGTTGGGGCTGCTGCTACTGGGAGCGGCGTACTGGGCCCGTCACGCGCTGAGAGCCCGGCGGCGGACCGCGAGCACTGCCGCGGCCTGGCTGGCGCCCCTGGCGAACGGGATCGTGGACTCCGCGCACGTGTTCGGCTACACGCGCGGACTATTGGAGAGACGAGGCCATGGACCTCGAGACCGTTGACTGCCCCATCTGCGAGACGGACGACACCGTCGAGCTCGGGCACGTGCGCGACCTCAACCTGCTGCGCCCCGGGGAGTTCCGCCTCGTCCGTTGCCGCCGGTGTGGACTCGCTTACGTGAACCCACGACCCACGTTGCAGGCGATCGGCGACTACTACACGGCCGACTACTGGGTCGATACGCAGAGGTGCTGCGATGAGTCGGCCCTGGGGTCGAGCCTTCGCGAAACGCTGCGCTGGCTGAGCCGGCACCGCCCCGGCGGGCGCGTGCTGGACGTCGGCTGCGGCGCGGGCCACCAGGCCGCGGCGCTCACCCGACACGGCTTCTGCGTGTTGGGCCTCGACCCCCATGAGGGGGCCTGCCGAGTCGCCCGGGAGCTGAACGGCGTGGATACCGTCTGCGCGACGCTCGCCGAGGCCGACCTGCCCAGCGAGTCGTTTGACGCGGTGACGTTCTCGTCGGTCCTCGAGCACGTCCACGACCCGCTGCAGGACCTACGGCGGGTCCTGGAGCTCCTCAAGCCGGGCGGGCTGGTCGCCATCCGAGCCCCCAACATCGGCTCCTGGCAGGCCTGCTTGCTCGGCCGCTGGTGGTTCCTCGAAATCCCGCGGCACCTGTACCACTTCACGCCGCGGACGCTGCATGCGCTCCTGAGGAAGGCCGGCTTCGTTGAGGTTAGCTCCCGAGCCGTGCCCTCCTGGGCCTTCGGCTCCGCCGTCTTCGAGGCCAGCGTGCTCCATGCCCTGAGGGCCCGCCACCTGGCGCGACGAGGGATCGAGGTCACGCCGACCCCCGGCGGCACCGTCGGGCAAGCCCTGGACGGCCTCGTCTACGGCGCGGTGCCCTCGGGGGCGAAGCGTGCCTTCCGCTGGATCGTGGGCCGCGTGGTGTACCTGCCCCTGGCGATCGAGAACCTGGTCGGGCGCTCGGTCGAACTGCTGGGAATGGGCTGGAAACCGAGGCCGAACGGGCCGAGCTGACTCGCCGTGTAGACCGGGGCGCGTGTCCCACCCCAACTCCCGGCCGCTCGGAGGGGAGACCCCGCATGTCGGAGACGGCTCCACAGGGCCCCCTCGCTGGGGGAGCGGCGGAACGGGCCGGCCGGTTCCTGGATCTGTACACGGCGCTGCTGCCCCAGTACCCGACCGTCTCGCTGTGGCGCTGCTGGGAGGCGGCGCTGTTCTCGGTCCAGGAGCTCCGCGGGCCGCTCCTGGACCTTGGCTGCGGCGATGGCAGCATCCTGGCGTCGCTGGTGGCCGGCGGCGGGAGCCGCGTGACGGCTCACGGGCTCGATATCAGCGCCGAGTCCGTGGCGCTGGCGGCGACCTGCGGCGCCTACCGGGGAGTCACAGTGTGCGACGGTCGACGGATGGCCCATCCCGTGCGTGCTGGAGCACATTCCCGCGGTCGAGTCCGTGCTATCGGAGGTCGCGCGGGTCCTGAAGCCGGGCGGCCTGTTCGCCTTCAGCGTCCCGGCGCCGCGCCTGCTGGCGGTGGCGGCAGAGACGCATCCGGCGGACCCGAGCGGCTTCGTGGAGGCCTTCAACGAGCGAGTCGAGCACCGGAACGTCTGGAGCGCGGAGAGATGGGCGGCAGCCTTGGCCGCCGCCGGCCTGTTGGTGCACGACATCCGAGGGTTCATGCCGCCCGATGCGGCGGCCGCGTGGTTTGAGGCGTACGACTGGGTGGTGAGACCGATCCGCGGCCGAGGCGCCCTCTACCGCCTGGCGGGCCCCGGCCTGCGTCGGTTCGGCCTGGGCCGCGCCCTGGCGAGCTACTGGCGACGGCGCCTCACCCCCTGGGCCGGACGCGGCGTGTCCGCGAGCCTCGAGGAAGCCTGCGCGCTCTTCGTCACCGCGAAGCGCCCCGGCTGAATGGGGACCCGCGATTCTCGATCCTGGTGTTGTAGGAGCGGCTTCAGCCGCGATGCCGTGGACGTTCGGGGCCCTGCGGGCAACGGCATCGCGGCTGAAGCCGCTCCTACACCGCGGGCCCGACGTCGCCGATGATCGGGAATCGCGGACTCCCACTTAGCCGAGGCCCAGGGTCGCGAGCCGACCGGCGTGCTCACGGGGGAGGAAGGCGGCGACGTTGAAGGAGTACTCGCGATACCTCACGGGAGCGGCCGGGCTCCCTTCGAGAGACACAGAGGAAGCTGGCCATG
>VGFB01000426.1 GCA_016869015.1 Armatimonadota bacterium | reverse complement strand
CCGGCTTACGGAACAGCCCGTGCTTCAGCCCGAAGAGGTACTTCACGCCGATGTAGGTCATGTAGTACTGCCGCTGGGCAACGGAGGCGGTGATGGTGCCGTCCTGAATGAGGTCGAGGATCGGCGTGTCGCCGTCCATCGCGACGATGACGATCTCCCCGGACTTCTGGGCGGCCTGCACGGCGCGGGCCACTCCCGGACCGCTGAAGGCGTTCATCCCCGCGAAACCGGCCAGGTCGGGGTACTTGGCCAGCATCGCTCCGGCCTGCTTCTGGCCCACTTCGTACTTGGTCTCGTCGTCGATGACCTGAACGACCTTCACCTCCGGGGCTTCCTTCGCCAGCGTCTCCTTGTAGCCGCGAACGCGCTCGTCGAGGTTCCATTGCCCGGGGCGAGTGGAGAGCACCACCTTGTACTCGGTCCTGGGCGCGGCCTCGTGCCGGCTCTTGAGCGTCGTGGCCAGGATGCGAGCGCCCGTGCAGCCGGCCTCGTAGTTGCTCGTACCGTAGTAAGCGAGACGGCGGCTGTCCGGGGAGTCGGTGTCGATGCAGATCACATTGATTCCGGCGTCGATGGCCTTGTCGATGTAGGGCTTGAGCGTTTCGGGGTTGCCCGGGGCAATCATGATCCCCGCGGGCTTGCGGGCAATGGCCTGGTCGAGGATGTTGGCTTGCTCGTCGGGTCGGTGCTCCAGCGGCCCCTCGAACTTACCCGCGACCCCCAGCTCGGCGCAGACGTCGTCGAGCCCGGCGCGGGTGGCGTTCCAGTACTCGGCACCGGTGGAGATGCCGATCGCCACGTACTCCTCGCTCGGGTCGCCCTGAACCAGCAAGGGGGTCTCATTCGGCGCCGGGGCCTCCGTCTTCGGTCCGATGGCCGGGGCAACCGAGGCCGGCTCCTCCTTCGGGGGGCAGCCGACCAGCACGACCGTTGCGCCGAGGCTGAGCCCGAGCAGCAGGCCGACGAGAACACGGTTCGGGGTCATCGAGCACACCTCCGGGGAAACGACGTAGGCGCGCAGCGTGCTGCGCCCTGGTTCGCTGAGTGGACGCTTCGCCGGGGCTAGCCGCGACGCCTTCTCGCGAGGAGGATGTCGACGGTGACGAAGACGATGAGCGCGCCGCCGACGACGACGTATTGCCAGTCGGGCGGCACGCCAAGCTGCGAGAGGCCGTTCTTCACGCAGTTCACCAGCACCACGCCAAGGAACGCCCCGAGGACCGTGCCCTGCCCGCCGACGAGGCTCGCGCCGCCGATGACGCACTCGGCGATGACGAACAGCTCGACGCCCTGGCCCGCCTCGTAGGTGGCGGTGCCGAAGCGTGCGGAGTTCAGCACGCCGGCCAGCGCCGCCGTGACGCCGCAGATGATGAAGGTAACCATCCGCACGCGTGAGACGTTGATGCCCGACAGCGCGGCGGCGCGCTCGTTGCCCCCGATGTAATACGCCTGCCGTAGCCAGCGGAGGTTGCGCAGAAGCACGTCGCCGATCAGCACCGCCGCGACGGCGATGAGGATGATCCAGAAGCCCTGCGTGCCCCAGACTTTCCCCTGCCCCAGGGCGAGGAACGAGGCCGGCAGGTCGGTGGAGGAGGTGGCCCCGTAGCGCTGGACGTGGACGGTCACCAGCCCGCGCGCCGCCATCATCATTCCCAACGTCGCGATGAGGGGGCTCATGCCCAGCCGCGCGACCAGCAGGCCGTTCACCAGGCCGCAGAGCGCGCCGCACCCCAACCCGGCCAGCACCGCCAGCGGCAGGGGCACGCCGAGCTTGAGACACTGCACCGATACCAGCCCCGACAGCGCCAGCACCGAGCCGACCGAGATGTCGAAGCCCCCGCCGACGATCACAATCGTCATCCCCACTACGAGGATGGCCTCGCTGGTGATGCCGACCAGCATCGACTTGAGGTTGCTGCCCGACAGGAAGACCGAGGGCGTGGGATCGCCCGGCTGCGAGGGCAGCGTCCGGGCGTGAAAGAACACGATGACCGCCAGCACGATCAGCAAGGTGACGAGCTCGCGCCAGCGGGCGACGTTCGCCAGCGCGGAGGGCCGCACGGCCTCCGGCTTTTCCGGTCTGTCGGCTGTCATGCGAGGTCCCTCTGTCTTCCCTGCACTTCACGCCGCGCCCGCTCGGCGGCCGGCGGCGAGGAACATGACCCGCTCCTCGGTCGCCTCCTCGGCGGACAGCTCCCCCGTGATCTCGCCTTCGTGCATGACGAGAATCCGGTCGCTCGCGCCAAGGACCTCGGGCAGCTCCGAGCTCACCATCAGCACCGCGACCCCCGCCCGCGCGAGCTCGCGCAGGATGCCGTGCACCTCCGCCTTCGCGCCGACATCGACCCCCCGGGTCGGCTCATCGACCAGCAGAATCCGGGGCCGGATGGCGAGCCACTTCGCCAGCAGCACCTTCTGCTGGTTCCCGCCGGAGAGCGTCGAGGCCACGGCCTGCGTGCCGGGGGTGCGGATGCGAAGGCGCTGCACGTACTCCTCCGCCAAGCGCTGCTCGCGCCAGGGGCTCATGAAGCCGCCCACCGAGTTCTCCCTCAGGCTCGCCGCGCCGACGTTCTGTCGCACCGTCAGCCCCAGGAACAGCCCCTGCTCCTTCCGGTCCTCAGGCACGTAGCCGATCCCGAGCTTGACCGCCTGCCCCGGGTCGCGGATGCCCACCGGCGCGCCGTCGAGGTAGATCGCTCCACGCTGCGGCCGGTCGATCCCGAAGATCGCCCGCGCCACCTCCGTCCGCCCGGCGCCCACGAGGCCCGCGAGACCCACGATCTCCCCGGCGTGCAGCGCGAAGCTCACGTCCCGGAACCGGGGCTCGCGGGTCAACCCCTCGACGCGCAGGAGCGGCTCGCCTCGCTCGTTGTCGCGCGCGGGATAGCCCGTGCCTAGCTCGCGCCCGACCATCATGCGCACCACGTCGTCGGGCGTCACCTCGGCGCGCGGCCGCGTGCCGACCAGCTCGCCGTCGCGCAGCACCATGACGCGATCCGCGATGCGAAACACCTCGTCCAGCTTGTGGGAGATGTAGATCACCGCCACGCCGCGCTCGCGCAGGCGCCCGATGATCTCGAACAGGAAGCGCGTCTCCCGATCGGTCAGCGCGCTCGTCGGTTCGTCCAGCACCAGCACTCGACAGTCCAGCGAGAGCGCCTTCGCGATCTCGATCATCTGCTGCACCGCCACCGGCAGCCCGCCGACCTGCGCGTTCGGGGCGACGTGCAGGTCGAACCGCCGCAGGATCTCCGCCGCCTCGCGGTACAGCCGCTTCCGGTTCACGAACCCGATCACCGGGTACACGGGCTCCCGCGCGCAGTAGATGTTCTCGGCGACGGTCAGGTACGGCACCAGGCTCAGCTCCTGATGCACGATCGACACGCCCGCAAACGCCGCCTCCCGCGCCCCCGCGAAGTGCACCGCCCGCCCCTGATACTCGATCCGCCCCCCATCCGCCCGCAGATTCCCGCACAGAATCTCCATGAGCGTGCTCTTGCCCGCGCCGTTCTCCCCCACCAGCGCCAGAACCTCACCGGGCCGCAACTCCAGATCGACGCCGCGCAACGCCTGCACGCCCCCGAAGTGCTTCCGGATGGCGTGCATGAGGAGGAGAGGTCGCTGCGAGGCGGGAGCGGCGCTCATCGCTCGCCTCCGCCGAGTAGCAGGGCCTTGCGCGGTCGCGCTCCGGCTCGGAGCCAGGACTCGATCTCATCGGGGTCCATGAGGTCAGGGTTGATCCACATGATGTGTCGCAGTTGGGTGACCCTGCTGGCGGCATGCGTGAAGCGCTTTCGGGCCGCCTCGTCGCAGGACACGATGATGCCGTCAGTCGCGAGGGCAGCCCCCAAGAGGTGCAAGTCCTTGGCCAGCTCCTCACGGTCGGCCTCGCTGAGCGCTGTCGCCAGTACCCCCGCACACAGGTCGGCCCGCAGTTTCCCGTCTGTCGGCGCCACCTTCTTGCTCTTGCGCGCCACCATCGAGTCACGCCACTCCCGGAAGAACGTTGAGCGGTGGAGTCGCCACTCCGCGCGCAGCGGCTCCGTCAGCACCATGCGGTAGCAGATGTCCCGCAGCCATTCCAGCAGGCGAGCGCAACGACCCGGCCGAGGGTCCGGCTTGTCGGCCAGACTGCAGGCGCGAGCCACGTCCGCGTCGATCACGAAGCGCTTTCGGAGCCGGGGCATGTGGGCCTCACGCAAGAAGCTTGGCTTCTGCAGCCTCCAAGTACCTGGCCTGAGCATCCAGTGTCACGTCCGCGAAGTCCTCCGGCCAGTCGTCCCACGCCCCCGTCTGGTCGATGTCGCCGCTCGTCACCTTGGTTACGCCGTCCGACCCGCGCTCGAACCAGTGCAGCTTCACCAGCGCCGGGTCAAGCTTGCCCTCGGCCAGCAGCGTCCGCAAGCCCAGAAGCAGCAGCGAGCTGTGCGTCTCGGCGACCACCCGGACGCCGCGCTTCGCGGCGTCGGCGAGGATGCCGGCGAGGGCCACCTGCGCGCGAGGGTGGAGGTGAAGCTCGGGTTGCTCAACGTAGACGAGGCCGCTGAAGTCCGCAGCCAGCAAAGCCACCACAACTGGAAGTGCCTGGGACACGCCGAAGCCAACATCAGCGATGTTCACGAGATCGCGCGGCCCCCCGCCTCGGCTTCGGGGCAGGCGGGCCACACGGAGTTCTATCTGAGCGCCGCTCACCTGCGTGGCGCGGATGCTGCGCGCAAGCGCCAGTTGCCCAAGATGCCGCTCCAGCCTCGCCACAAGCGCAGGCTCTCGCTCCTGCCAAGCCTTGATGATGCTGGCGGCGT
>VGFB01000425.1 GCA_016869015.1 Armatimonadota bacterium | reverse complement strand
CTTGACTCGCCGCAGTACGCCGGGGCGGCTCCCGCAGCCAACCAGCAGGTGGGCGGCGTGACCCGCAGCGGCCTCGCGGTGCATCCGCCCGACCATGGGCAGACCCTGGCGAGCGCCCTGCTCGACATGCCGGAACACGCCGCCGAGTTCCACGGCTTCGTCGGCCTGCGAGATGGCTCGAAGTCCGAAGGCTGCACGTTCATCGTGGAGGCGAACGGGGTCGAGGTCGTCCGCGAGAGCATGATCCCCGGCGAGTGGCGCGAGGTGACCGCCGACCTGGCGCCGTGGGTCGGCCAGACGGTCCTGCTGTCGCTGATCACCGACGCCGACGGCTCGTTTTCCTTCGACTGGGCCGTGTGGGGCGAGCCGACGCTGAGGGAGAGGCAGCCGTGAACGCGGCTCTGGCGGTTCTGCTCTGCCTGACTGGGTCCGCCCGGCAGGCTGACCGGCTGCCGCCGGACGTGCGCGCCCTCGTTGGCGAGGACTGGCAGCCGGCGCAGGGCGATGAGGCGCTGCGGTACGCCTACGAGCCCCTGCAGTACTCCGCCGATACGTGGTATGGTTCGACCTTCTGGACGGGCCCCGACTGGACCCGCGTCGGCCGCGACTGGCAGCACAGCGGTACACAGGTGTCCAGCGTCCGCGTGTTCCACACCCCACGTCCCGGCCGGGCGCGCATCACCGGTCACGCCTACAAGGCCGACACCAAGTGCGGCGACGGCGTGGTGACGATGGTGCGGCACAACGGGCGGACCGTCTGGCGCGCGGAGATCGGCGCCGCCGACACGCGGGGCGCCGAGCACGACGTGAGTCTCGAGCTGGCGACGGACGACCGCCTGCAGTTCGTGCTGCATCGGCGGGGCGAGATCTCCTGCGATACGACCTACTGGGACCCCTCGGTGGCCTACGAGGATGGTGAGACGTTCCGCGCCTCCGAGGGCTTCTCAGACACGGCGGGTCGGTGGACGTATGAGCTGGAGACCGACGCCGGAGAGGTGTGGCCGCTGGCGCCCGGTTGGGCGGTGGAGCAATGGGCGGCGCCCGACCTGTCCCGGGGGCTGGTACACGCCGCGCGCGGGCCTAGCGAGACGCCCGAGGCGACTGTGCGTCTTCAGCGGCTGGTTCCGGGTCACACTTACCGGGTTCGCGAGGCGCGGAGTGGCGATCAGACCGTCCGCAGCGGCGAGGATCTGATGCGGGCGGGGCTGCGATTGCCCTTGCCCTTCGGGGGCCGCGCGGTGCTGGCGTATGAAGTGACCCCGGCGCTACCGAACACGGCCCCTCCGCTCGCGCCGGCAGAGGCCCGCGCCCAGGCGACCGGCGGGGGAGGCGTCCGACTCACGTGGACGGCCGCGCCGGGCCCGGCCCGGTACGTGGTCCGGCGCGATGGCGACGTGATCGCGGCAGGCGTCGAGGGTACGCAATGCCTCGACGAGTCTGCGGACCCCGCCCAGCCGCACCGGTACGAGGTGCAGGCCGTCCGAGGGTTCCTGCGTTCGGAGCCGGCGGCGGCGACCACACGCGCCGATGAGCGTCCCGAGGCGGCTCTCTGGGCGCTGGTCGAAGAGGACTGGTTCCGCGCGGACGGGCTGACAGGCGCGGAGGCGGACTGGCGCGGGGCGACGGAGAGGACGCTGCAGAGCGCCCGAGAGCTGGCCGAGCGGCTGCCGGCCGACGCCTGGGGCGAAGCGGTCGCGAGGCTGGCCGGCCTCAAGGCCGAGGGCCGGGCCGCGCAGCGGGATCTGTACCTTCGGGCCCGGTGGCTGAAGCGCGAGATGGCCCTCTCCAACCCGCTGCTCGACTTCGGGCCGCTGCTCTTCGCCAAGCGGATTCCCCCGGAGTACAGCCACCTGGTGATGCAGTACTTCGGCTGGCGCGCGCGACCGGGCGGCGGGCTGTTCGTGCTGGAGGAGCCGGGTCGCTCCCTCAACACACGCGACCTCCTGGCCGGGAAACTCGACGGCGGCAGCGTCCTTGACCCGTGCCTGCACTGGGACGGCGAGCGCATCGTGTTCTCCTACTCGCAGTGCACGCCCGATGACCCGTACTTCCACGTGTACGAGATCCGCGCCGACGGCACGGGCCTGCGGCAGCTGACCTCGGGTGAGTACGAGGACCTGATGCCCCAGTACCTGCCCGACGGGGGGATCATCTTCTGTTCGACGAGGCGGGGAGGCTACGCGCGGTGCTTCGGCGCGCAGTTCGGCGACCGTTGGCACGTCTACACGCTGCACCGCATGGACGGCGACGGCGGCAACCTGCGGACGCTGTCCTACCATGAGACCAATGAGTGGTTCCCTACGGTGCTCAACGACGGGTCGGTGGCCTACGCGCGCTGGGACTACGTGGACCGGCACGCGGTGCTGCACCAGAACCTGTGGCGGACGAACCCGGACGGGACGAGCCCGGTGGTCCTGTGGGGCAACCATACGCAGACGCCGCACTGCAGCTTCGAGGCCCAGCCGATTCCCGGCAGCGACAGGCTGATCTGCACGGCCTCGGCGCACCACTCCATCACCGGCGGGTCGCTCATGATCGTCGACCCGAAGGTCGACTACGACGGTCAGGCGGCGGTCGAGCGGATCACGCCGGAGGTCCCCTTCCCCGAGGCCGAGGGGTGGATCGATCACTACTATGCGACGCCTTGGCCGCTGTCCGAGGACTTCTACCTCGTCTCCTACAGCCACGAGCGGCTGATCCCCGAGCCCCATCCGAATGTCCCCAACGCGCTGGGTCTCTATCTGCTGGACCGCTGGGGCAACCGCGAGCTGCTCTATCGTGATCCCGCGATCGGCGCCACGAGCCCCGTCCCCCTCCGCTCCGCGCCCCTGCCGCCGGTGCTGCCGAGCGCGCTGCCCACGGGTGCCGCTGAGGAGGGACGGTTCCTGCTGCTCGACGTCTCGCGGGGTCTGCCGGAGGAGTTCCGGGGGCAGGTGAAGGCCCTGAGGATCGTCCAGGTGCTCCCAAAGGCGACGCCCGTTGGCGACGTGCCCCCGGTCGGGCTTGCGGGTCAGGAGCCGGCACGGATGGTGCTGGGAACCGTGCCTGTCGAGGCAGACGGCTCCGCGCACTTCGCAGCGCCCGCCCGCAAGCCGCTGTACTTCCAGGCGCTGGACGAACGGGGCATGGCGCTCCAGACGATGCGCAGCGCGACGTACCTGCAGCCGGGCGAGGAGGTCTCCTGCGTGGGGTGCCACGAGCCGCGCACCACTGCCCCGGCGTCATCCGCCCCGCTTGCGGCCCGGCGCGCGCCGTCGGCCATCGAGCCGGGCCCCGACGGGACGCGCCCCTTCTCCTTCCCCCGCCTCGTGCAGCCGGTGCTCGACCGGTCCTGCGTGAGCTGCCACGGGGATGAGCAGCCCGCCGGCGGAGTGAGCCTCACCGCCACCATCGACGACCGCTGGACCCGGTCCTACGTGGCGCTCACCGGGGGACAGACCTTCTGGCAGGGGGACACCAACGAGGCCAACGCCGCCGCGGCACTGGTGCCGCGCTTCGGCGGCTGGAACTCGGTCTACTCCACGGCGGCGGGGGGCCGGTACGGCGCGCGCGGCAGTCGGCTGATGCAACTGCTCCTCGCCGGGCACCACGATGTTCGGCTCGACCCCGAGAGCCTCGAACGCCTCGTGACTTGGATCGACGCGAACGGGCTCTTCTACGGCACCTTCGACCCCGCCGAACAGGCAAAGCAGCTCCGGGGCGAGATCATCGCCGAGCCGGAGCTGCAGTGAAGGCTCTCGTAGGTCGGGACTCCAGTCCCGACACGGTCTACGGACGGTTCACGTACAGGTCGCCGAAGGGGCGGTGGGACTTAGGGCGGAGGACAGTGAACGGCTCGGCGAGGATCTCGTCCAGCGAGACGCCGAAGCCCTCCGCAAACGCTTCGAGCTCGCCACGGACCGACTGCAGCTCCTCGTCGGCGGCCTCGGACACGGCGATCTGCTCGGTCCCGACGTGGTAGGGGTCGTACTCCCCGCGCAGGTAGATCTGCCCGCCGTGGATGCCGGTGCCGCAGTAGTCGCCCACCAGCGGATGGCCGTTGCGCTCCAGGCCGAGCAGGATGAGGGTGCCTCCGGCGAGGTACTCGCCGAAGAAGTCGCCCGCGGCGCCGCCCGCAACGATCACGGGCGCCTGGGTCTTGTAGGCCTTCATGTGGATGCCGACCCGGTAGCCGACATCGCCCTTCACATACACGCTGCCCCCGCGCATCGCGTAACCCACGACATCCCCGGCGTCGCCGTGCACGTACAGACGGCCGGCGTTCATCGTGTTGGCACAGCCGTCCTGGGCGTTGTTCATCACATGGACCGTCGGGCCGTCCATGAACGCCGCCAGGTCATTGCCCGGCACGCCGTGAATCTCGATCCGCACGTCTTTCCCCCGCAGACCCGCGCCGATGTAGCGCTGGCCGTTGACGTTCCGCAGGACGATCTGCTTCTCGCCGCCTGCGACGGCCTCGCGCACCTGCTCGTTGAGTTGCTTGTAGTACACGCCTCGCGCGTCGATCTCCATTCCCTTCAGACCCCTGACTGGGAACTTGGAACTTGGAACCTGGAACTTGAGACCTGAGACCTAAGACCCGAGACCTGCCTCACTCCCCAACGTGCTTGACCCCGAGGATGTCGAGGGTCTCGCGCGTCAGGTTGACGCCGCGCAGGCGGTCCCGCGAGCCGCGAAGCGACTCGATGGCGTTCACACCGAGGGCGCCCAGGATCTCCTTCAGCTCCTCCGTCCAGGCCTCGATGAGGTTCGCGGCCATCTCGGCGCGGACCGAGGGGTCGAGGCGTCGGGTGAGCTCGGGCCGCTGG
>VGFB01000424.1 GCA_016869015.1 Armatimonadota bacterium | reverse complement strand
TGGCGGAACTGGACGTCGAGTGGCTTCTCCCGGGGCATGGGCCGGTGCTGAGCGGGAGGGGCGCGATCGAGCGGAACTACCGGGACATCCGCGCGATGTTCGGATGAGCTCCCGGCTCCGGACGAAAGACGGCGACGGCCCGTCCCCGGGGGGACGGGCCGTCTGGGTTGGTCCGGGTCTGACCCGGAACGACACCGAAGTCGGCGGCTACCGCGTCACGAACTCCTGCGTGAGGAAGTAGGTGCCGTCGGCGGCCTGCGCCACGCCGATGGCGGACTCGAGCAGGCGCGCGTCCAGCACGTTGGCCGCGTGCCCGGGGCTGCGCATCCAGGCGCCCACCACGGCGCCGACGGGATCGCTGTACCCCTTCACCAGCCCCACGTTCTCCCCGTACCGCACCCAGGCGATGCTGGCCGCATCCAGACGCGCCCCGGCGTTCTTGCCGTCGGAGCCGGAGTGGGTCAGCGTGTTGCGGCGCGCCTGATCCTCACTGTGACTGCGGGCGACCGCCTGCAAGTCGGCGGCAAAGCGAACGGGCGCCAGGCCATGCTGAACGCGGACCTCGTTGATCTTGTCGAAGGCGGCCTGCTCCAGCGCCGCGGCGCTCGTAAGCGTCGGCGGCTTCACCAGCCGGACGGGCGCGGGCTTGGCCGCGACTTGGGTTCCGGTCAGATCGGCCGCGGCGAGTGTCGCAAGCCCGGCCAGCACGACGCACGCAACGGTGATGGAGACCATGCGCAGGGCGCGGCGGGAACGGGGCGCTGTCATCGTTCGGGAGCCTCTCCGTGAGTGCTAGGCTCCCTATGCCCCGAAGGCCCCGGGAACGGGTGTATATTGGCTGCTAG
This sequence comes from Armatimonadota bacterium, assembly GCA_016869015.1. GTDB lineage: Bacteria > Armatimonadota > Zipacnadia > Zipacnadales > VGFC01 > VGFC01. The sequence goes on along the minus strand of VGFB01000424.1, from coordinate 3,963 downwards.
GAATCTCTAAACGGAAGTGTAACCGACCCGGGGCCCAGAACCGGACGCGGGGAGCCTGCCGGCTCCCCGCGCAACACTCCGGTCGTCTGCCGCCTACCCCTCCTGCATCCAGGACATCATCGCGCGCAGGTCGGCGCCGACCTTCTCGATCGGGTGCTCGGCCTCGCGCGCCTCGAGCTTGGTGAAGGAGGGGCGGCCGGCCTGGTTCTCCAGGATCCACTCGCGGGCGAAGGTCCCGTTCTGAACGGCCTCCAGCAGCTCCTTCATCGTCGCGCGGACGCCATCGTCGATGACCCGCTTCCCGGCGATCATGTCGCCGTACTCGGCCGTGTCGGACACGCGCTTGCGCATCCCCGTGATGCCGAAGCGGTAGATGAGGTCCATGATGAGCTTCAGCTCATGCAGGCACTCGAAGTAGGCGATCTCGGGCTGATACCCGGCCTCGACCAGCGTCTCCCACCCGGCCTTGATCAACTCGCTCACGCCGCCGCAGAGCACCGCCTGCTCGCCGAAGAGGTCGGTCTCCGTCTCTTCCTTGAAGGTCGTCTCGATCACGCCCGCCCGCGTCGCGCCGATCGCCTTCGCGTAGGCCAGCGCCACCGCCATCGCGTTCCCGGTCGCGTCCTGATGGATCGCTACGAGAGACGGCACGCCTGAGCCCTGCTCGTAACACTCGCGGACCAGGGCGCCGGGGCCCTTCGGGGCGATCATGAACACGTCGGCGGTCCTGGGCGGTACGATCTGGTTGTAGTGGATGTTGAAGCCGTGCGAGAAGACCAGCGCGTCGCCCTCGTCCAGGTTGGGCGCGATGAACTCCTTGTACACGCGCGCCTGCACGTGGTCCTCGGTCAGGATCTGGATGACCTGCGAACGCGCGGCGGCGTCCTGGGCGGTCAGCGGCTCCCAACCGTCGGCCACCGCCTGCTCGTGGTTGACGGTGCCCGCCAGCTCGGCCACGGCCACCGTGCAGCCGCTGTCCCGCAGGCACAGCGCCTGCGCCCGGCCCTGGATGCCATAGCCGATGACGCCGACGGTCTTGTCGGCCAGGACCTTCAGGTCCGCGTCCTTGTCGTAGTAGATCTTCGCCATCTTCGTGCCTCCTAACGGCGGTCTCGGGTCTCGGGTCTCGGGTCTCGGGTTGACGGTAACGGCGGTCTCGGGTCTCGGGTCTCGGGTTGACGGCAACGGCGGTCTCGGGTTGACGGCAACGGCGGTCTCGGGCGCGATGAGTCGCACCCTTACACTCGGTTCGCGTCTGTTGCGTCAAGAGCCTCCTGAGAGGCGTGGCGGGCCCAGAGCCGGCCGCCCAGGTAGCCGTAGGCGGCGCCGATGACGATGAAGAGCGCCGCGTTCACGGCCAGGACCCAGACCTTGTCCAGGCCGTAGTAGCCCGTCTGGGGGTCGTAGCGCGTCATCCACGAGTACAGCAGCCAGAGCCCGATGACGGCCGGCCCAACCGAGGCCAGGAAGGCCCCCTGGAGCAGGCTCGCAGCCCCCCGACGGCGGAGGGCGGTGAGCAGCCCGCCGATCAGCAGGCAGACGACGAACCACGCCGCGCCGCCGATCTTGATCGCCGCGTCCACCGTGCGGATGTCGACGATCTCGCGCATGTCGGTCATGCGAGGCCTACGTCCCTCGCTCGCCGCGGGCCAGGACGACGCGGCCGGTGCGGACGAGCTCGCGGATGGGATAGGTGGCGCCGACCACCTGCACCATGCCGTCGACCTTCTCGGGCGCGCCGGTGACCTGGATGATGACCGTCTCCCGCCCAATGTCGTCGATCTGGGCGCGGAACGCCTGACAGATCGCGACGACCTCCGGCCGCTTGTCCGGCGGGCAGTCGATCTTGATCATCGCCAGCTCGCGGCGTACGACATCGGCGCGGGTGTGGTCGGAGATGTGCACCACATCCACGAGCTTGCCGAGCTGCTTCTCGATCTGGTCCATGATGCGCGGATCGCCCTCGTCATCCACGACGATGGTCATCCGCGAGTACTTCTGCTCGTCGCCGTCGTGGGCGGCGTCGATGGTCGGGCCGACGGCGAGGCTGTCGATGTTGTAGCCGCGGCGCGCGAACAGGCCGGAGACCTTCGCCAACACGCCGGGACGGTTGTTCACCAGGGCTGCGATGGTGTGCTTCATGGTCAGTCGCCCCCCTTGCTCGCCGGGTGCTTCTCCATGATGTCCCGAAAGGACTTCCCGGCCGGGATCATCGGGAAGACGCACTCCTCGGCCACCGTGTGGAAGTCCAGGAACACGGGCCGGTCGGTGATGCCCAGCGACCACTCCAGCGCCGGCCGGACCTCATCGCGCGTGGTGATGGTTCGCCCCTCGGCGCCGTAGGCCTTGGCCACGGCGGCGAAGTCCGGGTTGCCGCTGAGCTCCACCCCCGAGTAGCGCCGGTCAAACAGCAGCTCCTGCCACTGGCGCACCATCCCGAGGTACCCGTTGTTCAGGATCGCCACCTTCACGGGCAGCTTCTCGTAGACCGCGGTGGCGAGCTCCTGGATGTTCATCTGGATGCTGCCGTCGCCGGCGATGTCGAACACCACGGCCTCCGGTGAGGCCATCTGGGCGCCGATGGCCGCCGGGAAGCCGTAGCCCATCGCCCCCAGCCCGCCGGAGGAGAGGAACTGGCGCGGCTCCTTGGCGCGGTACAGCTGGGCCGCCCACATCTGGTGCTGGCCGACCTCGGTCGTGACGACCGCGTCCCCGTTGGTGAGCTGGAAGATCTGATCGATCACGTACTGCGGGTACACGCCCTCGCAGGCCGGAATCCAGAGCGGATGCTCGGCCCGGTACTCGTCGAGGTGGTCCTCCCACTCGCCGCGGGCGCGCTCGGGCACGATCTCCACCAACGCCGCCAGGACGCGCTTCGCGTCGCCCACGATGCCGACGTCGGCCGCGCGGTTCTTGCCGATCTCGGCCGGGTCGATGTCGATGTGAATGATCTTCGCCTCCGGCGCGAAGGTGGACAGATCGCCGGTCACCCGGTCATCGAAGCGCGCGCCGATGGCGATGATGAGATCGGAGTGCTGGATGCCATAGGACGCATACGTCGTCCCGTGCATCCCAGGCATGCCGAGGGACTGCGGATCGGTCTCGGGGTACGCGCCCTTGCCGATCAGCGTGTTGACCACGTACAGGTTGCACTTCCGCGCCAGCGCGCGCGCCTCCGGCGAGGCTCCGGCCGACACGACTCCCCCGCCGAGGTACAGGATCGGTCGGCGGGAGAGGGCGATGAGCTTCGCGGCCTGCTCGATCAGCTCGGGGTCGCCGTCGGACGGGGGCGCGTAGCCCTCCAGGTCGTAGTCGCCGTTGCCCCCGGGCGCGATCCACTCGACCTCCGCGGTGGACACATCCATCGGCATGTCCACCAGGCAGGGCCCGGGGCGGCCGGTGCGAGCCACATAGAAGGCCTCGCGGAGCGTTGGGATGAGGTCTTCCGGCCGCTTGACCAGGCGGTTGTTCTTGGTGACCGGGATGGTGATTCCGGTGACATCGGCCTCCTGGAAGGAATCGCGGCCGATGGCGGTCGTGCGGACCTGGCCGGTCACGGCGACGATGGGGATCGAGTCCATCATCGCGTTCGCCAGCCCGGTCACCAGATTGGTCGCCCCGGGCCCCGACGTGGCGAAGCACACGCCCACGGTCCCGCTGCGTCGCGCGTAGCCCTCGGCGGCCATCGCCGCCGCCTGCTCGTGGCGCATCAGGACGTGCTTCAGCGCCGGTTCGTCGTACAGGGCGTCGTACAGCGGGATCATCACCCCGCCGGGGATTCCGAAGATCACCTTCACGCCCTGCTCTTTGAGCACTTCCAGGACGGCCTTCGTGCCTTTGATCTTGGGCATGGTGCGTTCCTTTGCGGCGGCTCGGCCCTCCCGCTCCTTCGAGCTGTCGTTCCCGTCGTTACCGCCGTTACCGTCGTTACCGTCGTTCCCGCCGTTCGCCGTTCCCGTCGTT
>VGFB01000423.1 GCA_016869015.1 Armatimonadota bacterium | reverse complement strand
AGGCACACCTGCAGACACAGAGCTGATGTCCCGACGATATGTTGTTCTGTACGAGTTCGCTATCGAACGTTCATTTCCCTCCTCTTGCCATCTTGATCTTGCTTGCGCGCATGGTTCTGCTCGCGCATTCATGGCTTGATAGAGGCGTTACAGGGCGCGAGCGAGAGTCTGGTGCTCTGACGGCAACGTCCCGGGGGGCCATTGGCAATCGTGGCCAATTGCGAAGAACGCCCTCCCTACCTCCCCCCGCTGCTTAGCCCTTCGATCATGTCCATCTGGTTGGGGAAGGGGGTGTTGAGGAGGTCGAGGGCGAGGTCGCGGGAGGTTGGCAGCTCGAGGAGATCGGGGAGGGGTGCGGCGGAGGCGTCGCTCGTGCGGAGCGAGTAGAGGATGCGACTCAGCGCGGGCTCGAGGTCGGACCGGCGCGCCGCCGGCGCGCGGCAGAGGGTTACGACGGCCGCGCCGGGGGGCCTCGGGAGCAGGACGGCGCTCAGCCAGACGAGGCGCTCGCCATCGGCGCAGTGCTGGGTCCACGTGCCGAGCACAGCCCCCTTCCCGACGGTGGGCTGAGCGATGGGCTCGACAGCCCCGAACGGCGACAACAGGCTCTGGGCCAGGGCGACGACGGCCTCCTCAACCGTCATGCGGTCGGCCAGGGCCTCGGGGGGCAGAATCGCAGTGGCCAGCAGAGCGCCCTCCTCCGGGAGAGCCCCCAGCTCCAACGCCGCGCTGGGGGCTTCACCCAGCAGCGTCACGTCCAGCAGCTCCCAGCCCGCCGCGAGGGTCCCGTCCGGCAGGCCGGCATAGCGCGCGGCCCACTCGGCCGGGTAGTCCACGTTGAACAGCCCGTCCGGGTGCTCCCAGGTGTCGGTGGCGCCGGCATACGGCGCCGGAGGCAACGTCCCCTCGACACCTAAGGCCCGCGCGAGGTTGTCGCGGAAACGGGACTGGCCCTCGGGGCCCGCCTGCTCCCACTGAAGCCGCAGCCACGCGAAGGTCTGCTCCATGTGTTCCAGGAGCATCCGATCGCCGGGGGGGATGTGCGGGTAGTGCTGCACGAGGTGCGCGACGAACTGATCGCGCTCGAAGTCGGTCAGCCCCTCGGCCCCGCCTCCGGCCCGCGTCGCCAGCCACTCGAACAGCCCGACCAGCGCCAGCGCGGAACCACGCCGCAGGGGGGGCTCGGCGTCCACCAGGACCGGGCTCGCGGCGTCTCGAAGGCGGAGCAGAACCTGGCCGACGGGATCGTCGGGGTCCTGTCCCGCCGCTTCCAGCAGCTCCTCCCGCAGCGTCAGCCGGAGCGTGTCGCCCTCGGCTCCGCGCGCCGACCCGAGCCGCTCCCAGGCCGCCTTCGCCTGGGCGAGCTGGCTTCGCGCCGGGCCGTTGCCCGCCTGCCAGGCCGAGACCAGCGCCTCTTGCAGCTGCGCGCGCTCCGCTGCCGCGACCGGCGCGTCGAAGGCGGCCTCCACGAGACGACTCCATGCCTCGACATCCGACTGCAGCAGCGGCGGCCGGCCCTCGACGAGGACCGGGTCCTCAGGCGGCGCAGCGGGCTGCCCCCGACCCATCAGTGGGGCGAGGGCCGGCAGGACCGATAGCCAACGCAGTGCGAGCCTCCGGTAGCCCACCATGCACTGACAGACGCCGGAGCCGGCCGGTTTGTTTCGGGCGACCCCCGATTCGACGGCGGAGAGGGAACTCGTCCTTGACAGGGGAGCCGCTTCGGGTTAGAGCTTAGGCTCAGGTGGCGCCAACACCAGATTGCCGAGGCGAACGATGATGACACCGAAGGCGCTTGGAGAGCTTGTCCGGATGTCCCAGCGGTTGGGCGACCCCACGAAGGAGTACCTGATCCTGGGGGAAGGCAACACGTCGGCACAGTGTGACGAGGAGAGCTTCTGGGTCAAGGCCAGCGGCATGGAGCTGGCGACCATCGGCGAGGAGGGCTTCTGTCTGCTGCGCTTCCCGGCGGTGCTGGACCTCCTGATGTCCGGGGAGCCGCTGAGCGACGACGCCATCAAGGAGCGACTCAACGGCGCAAGCGTCCACGCGTGCCTGCTGAGACCCTCGGTCGAGACCGTGCTGCACGCGCAGCTGCTCAACCTCCCCGAGGTGCGCTTCGTCGCTCACACGCACCCCCAATCAGTGCTCTCGCTGCTCTGCTCCAAGGGCGTCGAGCAGGCCATCGCCGGCCGCATCTTCCCGGACGAGATCGTCTCCTGCGGCATTGCGCCGGTCTTCGTGCCGTACACCGACCCCGGACTGCCCCTGGCGAAGGCCGTCCACGAGGGCGTTCACGCCTTCATCGATCAGTACGGGGAGCGGCCGAAGGCCATCTTGATGCAGAACCACGGCTTGATCGCGTTGGGCGAGAACCCCAAGGAATGCGAGAGCGTCACGGCCATGTGGGTCAAGACGGCCCGGGTGCTCATTGACACGGCCGCCTTTGGCGGGCCGAGTTTCCTCTCGCCTGAGCACGTGAAGCGCATCCACACGCGTCCGGACGAGGAGTATCGTCGCAAGATGATCGAGGGCGCGTCGTAGGGTCAGTTCCGAGTTCCAAGTTCCAGGTCTCAGGTCTGAGGCCTGAAGTCCGAGGTCTGCTGTCATGTCTGCGATTGGGGCGTACCGCGCGGCACAGTTACCCGTGCCCGGCAGGATGCTGGCCTGGCACCTGACCGGCAAGGGGCTGGAGAGCCTGCACCTCGTGGAGGTTCCCACGCCACAGGCGGGGCCGGGGCAACTGCTGTGTCGCATCGATGCCGCCGGCCTGTGCTTCTCGGACATCAAGGTCCTGACCCTCGGTTCCGAGCACCCAAGGATCGCCGGTCGCGACCTGGAGGCCGATCCCGTAGTCATGGGCCACGAGGTTGCGCTGACGGTTGTGGACGTCGGCGACGGCCTCGCGGCAGCCTACAACCTCGGCGACCGTTTCGTCGTCCAGGCGGACATCATCTACCGAGGGCAGGGCCTCGCCTTCGGCTATGCGCTGCCGGGGGCGCTGGAGCAGTTCGTTGTCATCGGCAGGGAGATCCTCGAGGGAGACGAGGGCAGCTACCTCATCCCCGTCGAGCCCGACACGGGCGACGCGGAGGCCGCGCTCTCCGAGCCGTGGGCATGTGTTGAGCGCTCCTATCGGGCGGGCCATCGGTCGGGCCTGAAGCCCCGCGGCACGGCGATGGTCGTGGGCCTCGCGGGCGGCGACTACTCGGCCCTGACCTGGGGCATGTCGGCGGACGGTCCCTGGCCCGCGAAGGCGGTCGTAGCGGGGCTGCCGGACAGCCTGCTGGGCCCCCTGACCCAGGGCGTCGGCGAGGCGGGGATCGAGAAGGTCGCTTGCCAGAGCTGCGCCCTCGGGGCGGGCTACGAGTATGACGACATCATCCTGATCGGCGACCACGATCCGGAGACGGTCGAGGCAGCCGGCAAGGCCCTCGCGAAGGGCGGCATTCTCTGCCTCGTTCGCAGCACGCCGCTGCCGCGCAAGGTCGAGGTCGACGTGGGCCGCATCCACTACGACGACACCCATTACGTCGGTACGAGCGGCCCGCACATCGGGGACGGCTACGTCAGCCGCGACTCTGACGTGAAGCCCGGCGGCAAGGCCTGGTACATCGGCGCGGGCGGCCCGATGGGGCAGATGCACGTGCAGCGCGCCTGCGAGGATCCCAACGGCCCCGCGCTCGCCCTCTGCACCGACGTGGACACCGACCGCCTCAACACGGTGCCCGCCCGCTACGGGGACGCGGCGAAGGCGACCGGGACGGAGCTGGTCGCGATCAACCCGACCGAGATGCAGCCTGAGGCCTTCGAAGCGAAGCTACGCGCGCTGGCGCCCGAAGGGTTCGATGACATCGTCTGCCTGGCCCCCGTCCCCGCGCTCATCAGCGGGGCGATGGATCACATGGGCCGGGACGGCGTGCTGAACATCTTCGCCGGTCTCGCCCGCGGCACGATGGCGACGCTCGACCTCTCGCCCACATGCCTCAAGGGCGTGCGAATGACGGGCACATCCGGCTCCGCCATCTCCGACCTCGAGTTCACTCTTCACAAGACGGAGCGCTGCGAGCTCTCGCCGAACCGCTCGGTCGCAGCCATCGGGGGCATGAACGCCGCGCACCGGGGCCTCGAGGCCGTCAAGGGCGGCGAGTTCGCGGGCAAGATCGTCATCTACCCGCAGATCGTCGACCTCCCGCTGACCCCGCTGGAGGACCTCAAGGAAGCGCTGCCCGAGGTCGCCGCGAAGCTCGGTCCTCTGGACACGTGGACGAAGGAAGCCGAGATCGCACTGATCGAGCACTTCCTTCCGGAGTGACGCGCATGTGCAACCGACTGAGTGGGCGGAGCGCCGTGATCACCGGGGCCTCTCAGGGCCTGGGCGAGGCCTTGGCGCTGAGGCTAGCGCAGGAGGGGGGGGCGGTCTGCCTCGTGGACGTGAACGGGCCGGGCGCGGCGGCGGCGGCCCAACGCATCGTTGAGCAGACCGGCCAGCCGGTCATCTCCGCGCAGGCGGACGTCACGCAGCCCACCGAGGTCGAGGCGGCGGTCGGCCAGGCCGTCGCGGCCTTCGGCAAGCTCGACATCATGGTCTGCAACGCCGCGATCCTCATCTCCGGCGCGACGACGGAGTTCGACCCCGACAAGTGGCGCAAGGTCATCGAGGTCAACCTCTTCGGGTTCTTCGTGTCGGCTCAGGCGGCGCTGCGGGTGATGGAGCGGCAGGGCTCGGGCGTCATCGTGCAGATCAACAGCAAGTCCGGCAAGAAGGGCAGCGCGAAGAACTCCGCCTACGCGGCCGGCAAGTTCGGCGGCATCGG
>VGFB01000422.1 GCA_016869015.1 Armatimonadota bacterium | reverse complement strand
GCAAGCCGTGGATCGTCAGCTCGGCGATGAGCGGGGACGACTCGACCCCCACCACGCGCCCCGCCGGTCCGACAACGAAGCTCGCAACGAGGGCGTCGGCGGCGCGGCCCAGGGTGCAATCGAGCACGGCGTCTCCCGGGCGCAGCGCCATGGCAGTCACCATCGGGTCGCCGAGCCCGTTCTCCAGGTTCCGGATGCGCGTGAGGGCCATGCCCGGGTGGTAGTAGTAGCCCGCGCCCCCGTCGGCCGGCATGAAGGTCGGCGGGCGCTCCGGCGAGAGCACCAGCGCCCCCTCGACGCCCTCTGCGCGACAGAGCGTCGGAAGCGAGCGCCCCGCCCGCGGGACGGCGCGGACGTCCAGGCGCGCCGCCCATTCGACAGCGTGGCGCCAGGAGGCGGGGTCGGCCTGCCGTGAGGTTGTCGTCAGGAAGGTCGGCATGGCGGTTGGGCGGCGGTCGAGCTGACCGCGCTCACTGGGTCGGTACGACCTCGCCGGCTTCGTTCATCAGCAGCCCATAGTGGTAGCCGTCCACGAGCGCGAGCCAGGAGGCCCAGATGATGTTCTCATGGGCGCCCACGGTGGTCCAGGAGTGGTGGCCGTCGGTGGAGGTGATGACGACGCGCACCTTGGCGGCGGTGCCCTCCTTGCCGCTGACCACGCGCACCTTGAAGTCGGTCAGGCGGATGTCGGCCAGGCGCGGGAAGCGGGGCCCGATCGCCTGGCGCACCGCGTTGTCCAGCGCGTGGACAGGGCCGTCGCCGTCGGCGACCCCGCTGACCGCGTCGCCGTTGACGCGCAGCTGCAGCGCAGCCTCCGCGAAGACCTCCGCCACGTTCGGCGCGGTCTCCTTCACCAGGACAGTCATGCGGGTCACGTCAAACAGCGTCGGCCGTCGCCCCATCACATCCAGCGCGAGCAGCTCGAAGGAGGCGTCGGCGGCCTCGAACTCGTAACCCGCGTTCTCCATCTCCTTCACGCGGCGGAGGAGCTCGAGGACCTCCGGCGAGCGCTTGGTGAGGCGCGGGAAGAGCTTGGCGACCTTCATCTGCACCGCCGCCGTGCCCGCCATCTCGGACAGCACATAGCGCCGGTCGTTGCCCACGCTCTCAGGCTCGACGTGCTCGAAGGAGCGCGGCTGCTTCACCATGCCGTCCTGATGCATGCCGCCCTTGTGGGCGAACGCGGAGTTGCCGACATAGGGCTGGCGCGGATCGGGCTCCACCAGCGCGATTTCCGCGACGGCGTGGGCGACATGCCGGAGCTGCCGGACGCCGTCAGGCGCGGCCAGGCACTGGCAGCCGAGCTTCAGGGCGAGGTTGGGGACGATCACGCACAGGTCGGCGTTCCCGCAGCGCTCGCCGTAGCCGTTGAGGGTGCCCTGCACCTGCACGCAACCCGCCTCCACCGCCAGCAGCGTGTTCCCGACCGCGCAGCCCGAGTCGTTGTGCACGTGGATCCCCAGGGGCGTCGTGACGACGGACGCCGAGGCCTCGACGGCCTCCGCGATCTGCCGCGGCAGACTGCCGCCGTTCGTATCGCAGAGCACCAGCCTCGCGGCGCCACCGCGCTCGGCCGCGCGCAGCGTCTCGAGGGCGTAGGCCGAATCAGCGCGCCACCCGTCGAAGAAGTGCTCGGCGTCGAAGATCACCTCGCGGCCGGCTTCCCGCAGGAAGGCCACCGACTCCTCGATCATCCGCAGGTTCTCATCGCGACTGCAGCGGAGGACTTCTGCCACGTGCAAGTCCCACGACTTGCCGAAGATGGTGAGCGCCGGCGCTCCGCTGTCCAGCAGCGCGCGGAGCTGCTCGTCGTCCTCGGGCGCGGCGCCGACGCGGCACGTGCTGCCGAAGGCCGCCAGCGTCGCGTGCCGAAGCGGAAGCTCGCGCGCGAGCGCGAAGAACTCGACATCCTTCGGGCTCTTGGGGTTGGGCCAGCCGCCCTCGATGTACGCGACGCCGAGCTCGTCGAGCAGCAGCGCGATCCGGCGCTTGTCCTCGACGCTAAAGCTGATCCCCTCGGCCTGCGCGCCATCGCGCAGCGTCGTGTCGTAGACCTCAATCCGGTTCATGCGGCTACCCCCGGCTCCGGGTGGCGGCGGACGGCCGACGAAAAACGGCTCGTCTCCCTTCAGAGACGAGCCGTTCGTGCGCAGCCCGCGGTACCACTCTGATTGGCCCCGTCGAGACGGGGCCCGCTTCGCCCGCACCGGAGCCCGATCCTCGTGGCATGAGCGTCTCGCTCACGAACAACGCTGTTCATCGGCGGGACGCCGATGCCACGCGGGACTCCGAGGCGGTCCTCGGGATAACGGTCGAGGCTCCGGCGGAGCCTACTGGGTCCCGCGCAGGCGGGGCCGTTCGGTCCGCGGCTCAGGGGAGATGGAGGCGGTCGGCCTATCCTACCGGGATCGCAGCAGCCCCGGCTCTCTGGGAGGGCGTTCCGACGCCTCAAGCCCCGTCATCGCCTGTACTGGTCAGTTTGGACGGTTATACCATACGGCCTGTGGGCAGATCAAGGGCCTGCGGACGCGCGGCACTACCGGTGCGGCTCAACCCTTCGGCCGGCGCCTTGCGTCGAGCGGTTCGAGGACCCTCAGGTGTTTGGCTTCGAGAGCCCGATGGCAGTCCGGGAGGTCGAGCTTCTCGAGTACGTTCGGGAGGAGGCTGGAAAGCGGCCAGGCGTAGTCCTCCTCCTCAGCGACTTCCTGGTAAGAGAGCAGGCAGTGCTTCAGCGTGACCTGGGTGACGCGGTCGTCGAGGACCGCCGCGAAGAGCGCCGGGAGCGTGCCCAGGCCGAGAGCGGCGAGGTGGATCCGGGCGTAGCCGTAGTCCTCGAGCAGGTCGAGCACGGCGAGGAGGTCGTGCGTCCGGCGGCCGAGGTAGGGTTCGGAGAAGAGGATGCCGTGGCTGGCGTAGAAGTAGTCGGAGCCGTAGGGGTGGTGGACCATGTCCTCGCCGCAGGTGTTCGGCTGGGAGTCGCCCACGCCGCGCACGTCCACGGCGAAGAACCGCTCGGAGTGCGCCACGAGCTCGCGCGCGAACACGTCGTCGCGCAACTCGGCGTCCGCGGACTCATGTGAGACGTACAACGTCGCCGCCTTGCCCAGGGGTGGGCGGCTGGCGAAGGGCTCATCGCTCAGCAGCGTGAGGATCGCCCATGCGCGCGGCTCGGTCTCGACGGCGTAGGTCGCCGCGTGGGGACGCGGGTAGCCGCGCTTGCCCCACGGCCGCAGGATGCGGTACTCGGGCGGGCCGCTGCGCCTCGGCAGCGCGAGGAGGCGGGTCAGCTCCCGCCGTAAGGCCTCGCCTTCGAGCGGCCTTCGCTTCGCAGCCAGCTCGACAGCCCGCTCCTTCGTGAACGAGAAGAGGGTGCGCGCCGAGAGGTCGGCCACCTGACCCGTCTCGGTGGCGTAGAGCTGCTCGTCGGGCTCGATCTGCAGGGGGGGCTCCGCGCCGTCCTCCGCGCGGCCGCAGGCCCGGTTGAAGAAGCCGTACATCGCCTCGCGCAGCGGCTTCCCGTAGCCGTGCTGCTCGGGCCCGGTGACCATCGCCACGTTGTCGGGCTTGCCAAGGAGGCGGTAGAGCCGCTGTAGCCGGACGAAGGCTTCCAGGGCGCCGCGCTGATCGAAGTAGTCCTTCTCCTGGGTCAGCAGGATCAGCGGCTTGGGCGCGTGCAACGCCAGCATGTCATCCATGTCCATCCCCAGCCCCAGCAGGCCGGGGGGGATCTGCTCGCTGTCGGCGGGGAGCTCGTTCTCGGCGTTCCGGCGGAAGGTCGTCACGTAGCAGCCCGGCGCGGCCATCGTGAAGCGGTCGTCATTCGCGACCAGCAGCGTCGTGAGCGTGCCGCCGCCCGAGTTGCCCGTCAGCCCGATGTGCGTCGGGTCGACCTCGGGCCGGCTGAGGAGGTAGTCGAGGGCGCGGATGCCGTCCCACACACGCCAGGTGCCGATGAACTCCCCGATCAGAAGCTGCTGGTTGCCGGCGTGGATGTGCTCGCCCACGCCGACCCCGTAGCGCGAGCCGCCCTTGCCGTCGGGGTACTGCAGGCGCTCGCCCTGGCTGACCGGATCGTAGATGAGTACCGCGTAGCCCTTCTTCACGAGCCCCAGGCAGAAGGACTGATACGCCCGCTCGGCCTTACCGTTGAGGCTGTGGCCGCAGGGAGCCAGCACACACGGCGCCGGGAGCCGGCTGTCGGGCGGCAGGTAGAGATTCGCAGTGACCGGGAAGTCCGGGCGACTCTCGAAGATGAGCTTCTCAACCCGGTAGCCCTCGCGCTCCAGCACCCCCGTCGTGCGCGGGTTGAGGGGCGTGCGCTTGGGCAGCGGGCCGAAGACGCGGCGCAGCCTCCGGCGGAGCGCCTCCTGATACGCGAGTACGTCGGCCTTCGTGCGCAAGGTCGCCTTGCGCGCATCCGCGGCCGCCTCGGCCGCGCGCACCCTCTCGATCAGGTACTCCTGCATCATCTGCGGGAAACGGTTGAGCGGGTCCATGTGCACTCTCCGGAACGTCACGAGCGCCCCGTTGCCGAGGCGCCCGGGACCACTCGTCAGTTGCCGCGGGCGCTACCGGGCCGGGCCCGCCGGCGCTTCGTGCAGGAGGGCCGCCCAGTCCGCATGGTCCTGCAACAGCAGCTCCTTCGCGCCCTGCGAGGGCGTGCGGAAGGCGTCCAGGTTGTCCTTGTTGACCTCCACCGTCCCCGTGTCGATGAGGGTCGGGATCTCCGGGAGGTCCGGGTTCGCGGTGTCGCCGGGCTTACGGAACAGCCCGTGCTTCAGCCCGAAGAGGTACTTCACGCCGATGTAGGTCATGTAGTACTGCCGCTG
>VGFB01000421.1 GCA_016869015.1 Armatimonadota bacterium | reverse complement strand
TGCAGGTCGCTCCGCCGGTCAGCGAGACGCGACGCGCCTGGGGCCCCGAGCAGGTGACGGGCCCGCGCGACACGCTCCGGGGCGGCGACGTGCGGACGGCCTGGGCCAGCCGCACGCCCGATGGGCAGCCGGAATGGCTGCTGCTGGGCTATGAGAACCCGGTCGACATCGCCGAGGTCCGCGTCTGGGAGACGTACAACCCGGGCGCGGTGACGAAGGTCACGGCCCTCCTCGACGACGACACCGAGGTGACGCTGTGGGAGGGCGACGACCCCACCGTTGCGACGCCGGGGGAGCTGGTGGTAGCGGTTGAGGCAGAGGTCCAGGCCAAGCGGGTGAAGCTCTACCTCGACAGCCCGGGCCACCCGGGTTGGAACGAGATCGACGCGGTCGAGCTGGTCGGCAAGGACGGCACGCGCCAATGGGCGGCCTCCGCCCAAGCCAGCAGCTCGTATGCGGACCGGTGACGGCGCGGCCCAGCGGGTGAGAAGATTGAAGTTTAAAGACGCGACCCCGGGTTGCATCGCGGCGAGGAATTGTGTATCATGCGGGGTCGCAGGACAGCGAAGCCAGTGTAGCTCAACGGCAGAGCAGCTGAATCGTAATCAGCAGGTTGGGGGTTCGAGTCCCCCCGCTGGCTCCACTTCGGATCTCGTCTCACGCGCCGCACCGGCATCGGTGCGGCGCGTGTCTGTTGGGGCCTGACCGCGCCGCGCGGTCGATTGACCCGCCGGCCCCGCGTGTGATACCATCGCGCTGTTGGCCCGGATACGCGGCCCGGCAGCGACCGGCCCGCGAAGCGGAGGTGCGCATGAGCCATCGCAGACCTGGGCGACACGTCTCCGTGATGATCGGGCTGGCCTGGCTGACGGGGGGAATGCTCGTCGCGCAGGAGCCCCCAACGACTCCCGTCCCGGCCGGTCCCTCCCCCAGCGAGATGTACCGCGACGTCAGGGCACTCCGCCTGGTGAGTCTGCTGGAGTTGTCCGCCGCGCAGATCAGGAAGGCCCTGCCGGTCGTGCAGGCCGTCGCCGCGCAGGCCGCGACCGATCAGGACGCCGACGCCGCGGCCTGGCAGGCCGTCGAGCGTTCGTCGGCCAAGGTGGTTGCGGCGCTCCTGGCGGGCACAACTCCGCCGGGCGCCGATGTGGCGCTGTTGGATCAGGCCGCCGCGGAGCGCAATCAGCGGGAGGACCGGCGCGCCGCCCTGGTAGCGGATGCGGCGGCGCAGATCCAACGGATGCTCACGGCCGAACAGGCGCGGCGCATCGAGACCGCCGCCTTGCAGGCCCAGCGCGTCGCGCGGCAGGTTCGGCTCGAGGGCGCGGAGACGCCGGTTGACTACATCGTCCGCAAGCTGGACCAGCAGGCCGAGCTGATGCCCGATGAGTACCTCCGGACCCGTGAGCAGCGGGCGCTCGAGATGGCCGCCGCCCTCCTGGGCGACGACGCGCCGGGGAGCCGAGCCCTGGGGCTGGTGCTGCTGGACATCATGGACCAGGTTGCCGGCTGGACCGCCCAGCAGTACGCCGCCCAGCGCCCGACTCTCGGTGAGCAGATCGCGCAGCAGCTCGACTTGCCCACGGAACCCGCGGCCGGCCTGGTGCGCTACGAGGACTTCACTGCCTGGATCATGTCGGAGCGGACGGCCCCGGCGCTGCAGGAGCTGCTGGCCGCCCAGCGGTCGGCCCTTCCGGACGAGGAGGCGCAACCATGAGACGCCTGCGAGTCGGCCTGCTCATCTGCCTGGCGGCGGTAGTGGTCGGGGCCTCGGCCCCGGGCAGCGAGCTGAGCCAGGCAGTGCAGAAGGCGAACCACCTGATCGTCCTGAACGAGCTGGGCGTGACGACCGACCAGATCGGCAAGCTCGCTCCTCTCAGTGACCGGTTGGTCCAGGCCGTTCAGGCGCGGAACAGCGAGCGGCAGCGGCTCCTGACCGAGGCGGGCCCCACGCTCGAGGCGGCGCGGAAGGCGCTGGTGGAGGGTGCGGCGCTGCCCCAAGTCACGGAGACGGCACTGGCGAAGCTGGAGGGCGCCCTGAAGGCGAACGACGACACGCTCGAAGACACGGCCGTGACGGTCATGGCTGACATCGAGAAGGAGTTCTTCCCCCAGCAGAACCGCTATGTGGACTGGACGCCGCCGCGCCGGCCCGTTCGACCCTCCGCCCAGACCCTCGCGCAGCGCGCCCAGCGGGAGCGCCAGCAGGCGGCGCTGATCCTCTCGACCGTCGGGCAGCTCGAGCGCATCCGCACCTACCCCCTCGAGCGCTATGTCCTGGAGGCTCAGAAGGTCGTGGACGACTTCCTGCGCCCCCTGATCGACCCGCGCTCGGAGGACTACCCGGCGGCCAGGCAGTTCATGTTCAAGGTCGTCGAGCAGGTTCGGCTGATGCCCGAGGAGGAGTGGCAGGAGCGCCGGGAGGAGATGGCAGAACTGCTGGTGGGGGAGCTGGGCCTTCTCGACGAGCCCGAAGCGGCCGCCCAGCCCAAGCCCTACAACTGGCAGGCCATGTACGCGATCTTCTCCGACCTCGGCGCCCCCGAGCTGCTACGCGACATGAAGCGAGCCAGGGCCACGGCAGTCGAGGAGGCCGCAGAGCAGTAGCAGACCCGCGAGCGAAAAACGGGACGGAGGCATTCTCCGAGGCGTCCCGGCGAATGCCTCTATCCCGTTTTCCGGTTCTCAGGTTGGGCGGGCCAGTACCAGCGGCTCGGTTCGGCGGAGGAAGCCGATCCTCGTGCGGAAGCTGACAGACCCCAGATCGAGCACCTCCATGATCTCGAGGTCGCAGCGCCCGAACAGCTCCAGGAAGCTGCGGCGCGTGAAGGCGTGAGGGTGCGGATCGTCGGTGAAGCCGACGGCGTCTCGTAGCCGACCGATCAGCACGCGGACCGGCGGATGCGCGTACACGCTGATCGCCAGCAGGCCGCCGGGCCGGGCGATGCGGGCGCACTCCCGCAGCATCGCCTCCGGGTTCGCACTGTGGTCGAGGGCGTTCACAGAGAAGACGAGGTCGCAGGAGCCGTCCCGCAGTGGCAGCGCCTCACCAGCCGCCGCGATCGGGGTTCCCTCCGGCAGCATCGCCCCCCAGCGCTCGCGATAGCCTGCCATCAGCGGGTCGAGATACGTCTTCCGACCCGGCAGGAACCGCGTCCAGCACGTAGGTCCGGAGCCCACATCAGCGACCACCGGATCGGCCGGCAGCAGTTCCGCGATGCGAGCCAGCGCCGCCTCGTAGTGCGGCTTGCGGCGAGCGATGATCTTCGCCACATCGCCGCGCTCCTGCCAGTACGTGCGCTCGTGGTCCTGGGCCCGCCGCCAGCGGTCGAGGTTCGGCTCGCTCACCCGTCGATCTCCCGAATGCGCGCCATCTGGTACCCCAGGCCCGGTCCCTGAAGGCTGCCGGTGCGCGCGACGCCGTCGCGGACGGTGAAGATCCCCTCGTGAACCTGCCGCTCCCCGGGGGTGGTGCTGGCCGGGAAGAACTGGCGGCTGTTGGCCTCAACGCCCATCAGCGTGAACAGCCGCGCGCCCAGGCCGACGGAGTGGATCAGCGCCAGAGACGGGTTCGTGAGGTCTTGCACCGTGTAGGGGATGCCCGACTGCCGCGCCTGCGAAGCGAGGATCAGGCTCGCGGACTGCCCCTTGCACGACTTCAGCGCAATCCCCGACCAGCCCAGCTCCATCGCCAGTTCGAACGTCTCCAGGCCCACGAGGCTCTCATCGATGATGACCGGCTTGATCGCGGCGAGCGCGCGCATGTCGTGGCGGCTCGCGGTGAGGTCGCGCTCGGTCGGCTGCTCGATGTAGAGGATATCCTCGAAGCAGTCCGGGTTGACCTCCTCGATCCGGCGCAGGTACTCGATGATGTACTCGGGGCTCTCGCACTGCTCGTTGGTGTCGGCCGAGAGATACAGGCGCTCCTCGCCGCGATCGATCAGATACTCCTTCCCGATCCGGTGCACGGCGAGGGTCCGGTCGAGGTCCCACTCCAGATCGGTCCCCCGCAGCTTCACCTTCAGGCAGAACACGCCGTCCTGCTTCACCCAATCATCCAGCGAGTTCGGCACGCCGTCCTGCGGGTCGGCGTCGGCAACCTCGGCCCGGGTGAGCTTGTCGACGCCGCCCACGAGGTGGAAGATGGGGATCTCGGGCAGACAGCGCGGGCGGAGGTAGTGCGCCGGGTAGCGACCCGCGAACTCCGGCCCCAGATGCCGCGACAGGTCATGCTCCATGAACTCCGGCCCGTAGCCGTCGTAGACGCTGATCCCGTTCACATTCCCGAAGGCATCGTGCACCGCCGCATCGACCGCCGACGCGCACACCAGCGCTCCCAGGAACGGCTGCTCGGGGGCCAGGGCCCGCTCCGTGCACACGTCCCGATTGATCCGCGCCAGATCGCCCTCCAGCGCCATGAACAGGTCGATTGGGTGGGCGGGCTCGGTGTAGCTCTCGACCAGCCGCGCGAACCGCTGATTGACCTCCACCATCGCCGCCGACTTCGCTTCGTGGGAGAGCTCCGGCGTCGGCCACGCCCACAGGTCCATCAGGAAGATGCCGCCCCAGCCCTCCGCTACCTCGCCTCGCCCGTTCTCCACCACCGCCCGCACGCGGCAGAAGGGCAGCTCATCCACAATCACTGCCCCGAACTTCAGCGGCGTCCGACAGACCTCGTTCGTGTAGCTCGGCTCGATCTCGCGGATGCGGATGTCGGTGATCACGTAGGCACCTCATGACTCAGCCTTCCCGTCTGCGCCGGCACTTCCGCGACTGCGGTGCGCGCCCCTTCCATGGACCAGAGATGGATGGCGAATGGCGCGAGGGGCTCGTACCC
>VGFB01000420.1 GCA_016869015.1 Armatimonadota bacterium | reverse complement strand
TTCTGCGTGAAC
Organism: Armatimonadota bacterium; assembly: GCA_016869015.1. Taxonomy (GTDB): domain Bacteria; phylum Armatimonadota; class Zipacnadia; order Zipacnadales; family VGFC01; genus VGFC01. The sequence continues at coordinate 4,828 of VGFB01000420.1, read as the reverse complement.
GCGGACGACGAACCCAGCTACTGGTGCGAGTGCGAGGCCTGCCGGGCGCTAGATACCGTCGCGAACGACTTCGGAGGCCAGGGAGATGGGGTGCTCGACCTGACCGACCGCTGCATGACGCTGGTGAACCACGTGGCTGACGCGGTGCGCGAGGAGTACCCGGACCGCTGGATCGGGACCTTCGCCTATGGCTCGACCCGCGAAGTGCCTCGCAAGGTCCGACCCGCCGACAACGTGATGGTCGAGCTGTGCTGGTGGGACCGGTGCTTCAAGCACGACCTCACCGATCGCGCGTGCCCGGTGAACGCGAAGGGGCTCCGCAGGCTGCGGGACTGGCAGCAGTGGACGCGCAACCTGACGCTGTACGGCTACCTGCAGTACCCCCACGGCAGCGTGCCCCAGGCCTTCTTCGGGTCGGAGGGCGACTTCCTGCGCACCGTTCATCGCCGCGGCATTCGCCACATCACGGATGAGTGGGACACGGATTTCACGGCCTCGGCGCTCTTTCTGAGCCTGCGCGCGCGGTTGTTGTGGGACGTGGACACGGATGTCGAGGCGTTCGTCGCCGACTTCTGCGAGAAGATGTACGGCCCGGCGGCGGCGCCGATGCTGGAGTACTACGGCCTCATGGAGCTGGCCGTCATCGGCAGCCCCCAGGACCATGTCAGCTTTCGAGGCCTGGAGCGCTTCACACCCGAGGTGCTCGCCTCCGGTGACCGGCTCCTGCGAAGGGCGTTCCGCGTCGCGGAGGACGACCTCAACCGGGCCCGGGTGATGGACCAGCAGTTCGCCCTGGACATGGTCCGGCTGCACCAGCTGCAGGCCAAGCCCGACAAGTCGGCCGAGGAGCAGGTGGCCTTGGTCGAGCTGAATGACCGCATTCTGTCCGCGGCGGCGCGATACGACATCGCGATCGGGCTGGAGGCGAGGAACGCGCTGTACGTGGGTTACACGCCTCCGCTGGCGGCGCTCTCGGGCGATCGGCTGCTCCAGCTGTCGGAGGAGTGGCGGTTCCGCACCGATCCGGAGGGCGTGGGCGAGCAACAGGGATGGCAGCAACCGGGTCGAGTGGATGCCGCCTGGAAGTCCATCTCGATCCACCAGGCCTGGGAGGACCAGGGCTACCCCGGCTACGACGGCTATGGCTGGTATGCTCTGGAAGCGAAGCTACCGGCCGGATCAGGCGGGAGGATGTGGCTGCTGTTTGAGGCCGTGGATGAACGGGCGACCGTCTGGCTGGACGGCGAGGAGGTCGGCCGCACCGAGGGCGAGCCGGGCGTCGTGTGGGACAAGCCGGCTGCCGTGGAGATCACGGGTCGGTACAACCCGGAACAGAGCACGCACCTCGTCGTGCGCGTCCACGACAGCGCCTACGCGGGCGGCCTCTGGAAGCCGGTGTGGGTCGTGGAGTCGCCCTGATCGCCCGACGGTCTGCCTCCGACCAGATCGAACAAAGGTCTGACGTGAAACACTGCCCGCATGGAGGGGCGCGCGCCTACCGCGTCAGTTCCTCCAGGATACGCACACGGGCCGCGTCGGCCCGGGTGCGGTCCTTCCTCACGTTCCAGGGGATCTTCCCCGGCTCGTAGCCCTCGCCGCACACCTCGTCGATGACCTCGTCCAGGAGCGAGCGAGCCTGGTCCGCGCGCTGCGCCTTCCCGTCCGCCGCAAGCTTCTCCGCGTGGTCGCGCAGCATCCGGAGCAGCTCGTAGTCCTCGAGCCCCTCGCGCACGGCCTCGAAGTGCTTCCCATCGGTGACACTGTCCTCGTCGAGGTAGACCGGGGTGAAGGAGGCACGTCCCACGCGCAGCTCATTCCACGAGGTCCCGGCCCCCGAGGCGTCGCCGTACGCCCAGAAGCCGCTGCCGACCGCCCCGTACTTGAAGGCATACCAGTGCTGCAGACGGTGGTAGTAGTAGGGGTCGTGGGTCTTCGCCGGCCCCGAGCACTGGTAGAACCAGAGCGTCTTCCCTCGCTGCCGCAGGTCCTCGTAGAACTGCCGGTGCGCGTCCGTGCCGCCGCCGAAGATGCCCAGGTTCGGGCAGAGCACGTCGCTCGCCTCGAACAGGCGGGTGTCGGCGGCCTTCTCCGGCTCGAGATATGTCGGGTCCTCCCAGACCACGATGTCCGGCTCAGCGGCGTTGATGGCGTCGGCCCAGGCGGTGATGGTGTCCGCCAGGTCCTCCTGACCGGAAGGCTCATCCACCAGTAGCAGCATGAGCTGGCTGGGATCGACCCCCAGCTCCCGCAGGTGGTCCGCCCAGGCGCGCATCCACTCGCCGACCGCCCGCGGGAAGCGCGGGTCGTCCAGCCTCACGCCCGCCAGGGAGTTGCCGACCGCGAGGAACACCGCGTAGTTCGTCGCGCCATCCCAGTCGGCCACCCAGCCGTCGAAGCGGTCGAAGTCCAACTCACCGGTGAGGTTCCCCTCGGCGTCAAAGCCCTGCGGCCAGGGCACGCAGCCCGGATCGTTCCAGGGCGTATCGAGGAAGTGCTCCCGCATGTTCGCAATCGCCGCATCCACGTTTCCGGCCGTGAGATCGTAGTTCAGCGAGCACGAGTAGTCCCACATCCCCAGGCTGCAGGAGAGCTTCTCGGGGAGGCGGAGAGGGTGGATCCGCAGAGCCACCTGCATCGGGGGCGGCCCCGGCTCCAGCGTCGACGCGCTGTGCGATGCCCCGATGAGTCCCCGGTACGCCCCCGGATCAACATCGGTGGGGTGTAGCGTGAACCAGACCTGCCGCGTCATGCCTGACGGCACACGGACCTGCCAACCTCCCCCAGCACCGCGCTGCGCGAGCGGCAGGGCATCCGGCACCGGAATGCCCGCCTGCGTCTCTATCCACTCGACCTGATGCACGGTCACCCAGTCGGGTGTCTTGCCCCCGAGCTCCTCGAACGCCATGCCCACATCCCAGGTGATGTCCGCATCGGTCAGGTTCGTGAGGTTGAAGGCCGTTGAGCGATACTCCCCCAGCATCATGTCGAGGCTGACCGAGCGCGGCGAGTCGTCAGGCGGAAGCGCCATGGGATCGATCAAGTCCCACGGCGGACCGTACCACTGCTGGCGGAGCGCACGACCCTCCAACCCCGCGGCCTCCCGCTTCACCCGCGCCCGTGCCCTGTAGATCTCGGCGTGGGTGGGCGTGAGCGGGTGGATGGCGCGCCAGTTCGGCGGGAACAGGTCGGCGGGCGTCGCCATCGCGGCGGCGGTGAGGCGCTCCGCTTCCTGCCCGGCCCACGCCTTCGTCTCCGCCGAGACCCCCTCGGCTCCGGCCTCGCGCCGGAGAGCTTCGGTGTCCTTCAGGAGGCGGCCGCGAACGGCGGAGACGACGCGCTGCGAGACCAGCAGCTCCTGCGGATCTTCGGCCATCATGTCACCGAGGTCGGCGGCGAGGAGCTCCGGCGGGCCCTGGTAGACCTCGACCTCGTCCACGAACGTGTAGGCGCCGCCCGCGACCATCAGCCTGAAGTAGCGCCCATGCAGCTTCAGGTCGTCGGTCACGAAGCGAAACGTGGTGTACTGGCCGTCGGGCGGCAGGCCGAACTTCGAGGCCAGAGCCACCAGGTCGCCCCCCGGAAACCAGGTCTTCCCGTCGTCGCTGACCAGGATCATCATCAGCGTCGGCCAGGAGACCCCGGCCACGCCCGCCGCCGTGTTGTACGAGCAGCCGTTGATCGGCTGGACCTCGCCCAGGTCGACGGTAATGTCGGCGTACGCCGCGTTGGTCCAGCCGACGGTCGTCGCCTGCGTCCAGAAGTAGCCGACCGAGTACTCGCCGTCCGTGACTTGCGTCGCGTCCCCGGGCTCCGTGCAGTAGCCGTAGTTGGGCCCGGGGGCGAGCGTGTAGGGCTTGCCGAGGGCGAGGTTCGGCCCCGGGGGAGGACCCGCATAGCCGGCCGCCGTCATCCCCTCGTCGGGCGCGAACTCGGCGGCCGGGGTGACCTGCACGTCGTCGACCCACGCCGTCCCGGCCGGCATCGGACCGTCGGCTCCATGGGCGAGGAGGCCGACCGTCAGCTCGGTCACGCGTCCGCTGTTGAAGCGCGCGCTCTTCCCGGACCAACGCTCGTGGTCGGTCAGGTCGACCCGCACCATCCGGTTCCCGTCGCCAACAACCTGCACGGACGGGAGGAGATCGGGGCTCTTCAGCCATGCCGAGAGCACGTACTCCGTGTTCGGTTCACACGCCACGCGCCGCGAGACGAGCTCGGGAGGCGTTCCCTGGGTGATCGCGAAGCGGAGGCTGGCGTTCCCGCTGTGCCCGTCGTCATCGACGACCTCCGCCATCCCGGCCAGCGCGGCCGGCACCGTCCACCCCTCCGGGACACCGCCCGGGCCGGAGGCCGAGAAGTCCCCGTTCGTCAGCAACGGCGCCGCGTAGACAGAGCCGGGGGCAAGCGCGAGAGAGAGCAGAGCGAGGCAGACCGTGGGGCGGAGCATGGTGAGTCCTCCTCGGTTGGCTGGGCCGCGACCCGAGGAGGTTCGCCGCACCTGGCGACAGCCCTTTCCCGGTGGGTCAGATCGGGCCCCGACGGCCTGCCAGCACCCACACGAGCTCACCCGGCTGGTGGAGCCGCACATCGACGAAGCCCGCCTGCTCGACGAGAAGGGGCAAGGTGGTCAGCAGCGGCTGGTACTCGTCTTCCAGGTCCGCGTGCGCTCGCAAGGCCTCGGCCTTGTGGGCTTCATCGCGGAACATGGTGTCGGCCACCACGAACGCGCCGCGGGGGCGAAGGACGCGGTGCGCCTCGCAGGCCGCCTGCGCCTTGGCGCCGTCGTCGAGGTGGTGGATCGCGTACGCGGAAACCACGATGTCGACGGTCT
>VGFB01000419.1 GCA_016869015.1 Armatimonadota bacterium | reverse complement strand
AGCGGCGGGCGAACCCTTACTATGAGAACCTGATGCCCTGGGGCGCGTTGGCGGCGGCGCGGATGAACGCCGAGCGGGGAACGTGGTATGACGTGGACAAGTTCCTCAACTGGTGCTTCGGCATCAGCGAGTGTCGCGGCGGCTGGGGCGTGATCGCCGACAACTGGAACGGCTACGACTGCAGCGGCCTGCTGGGCAGCGTCGACAACAACGGCGGCTACGCCTTCGCGATGAACACCTTCACCCAGGCCGGCGCGCTGGTCCCGCTGGCCCGCTACGACGATCGGTATGCGCGCGCGGTCGGGAAGTGGATGCTGAACGCGGCCAATGCGGCCCGCCTGTTCTATCCCGACGCGTGGCCCCCGCAGAACCAGAGCAGCGCGTTCTGGCAGGGCGATCCGCAGCAGCGCATCGCCTACGAGGGCCTGCGGAAGGAGTGGAACGGCCGCAGCCCGGTGGCGATGGGCGACCCGATTGAGATGCGGTGGGGCCCCAAGACGGACCTGGGGCTGTACGGCTCGTCGTATGTCGGCTTCTTCGGGGGGATGATCGCGGGGACCAGCGATCCAAGGATCATCCGCCTGGATTGCCTGGCGACCGACTTCTTTCGCGACACCGCCTACCCGACATGCCTGTACTACAACCCTTACCGCGAGGCGAGGACTGTGCGGCTGGAGGTGGGGCCCGAGCTGCGAGACGTCTACGACGCGACGAGGGACGCCTTCGTGAGGCGCAACGCTCGCGGGAAGACGGCTCTGCGCCTCGCGCCGGACAGCGCGGCGCTGATCGTGCTGGCGCCGGCGGGCGGGCAGGTGACGCGCGAGGGGATGCGCACGCTGGTTGACGGCGTCGTGGTGGACTACGTCACGGCGACGCCCTGGACCCCGCAGCTGATCCGCCGGGCGGAAGCCTGGCACATCCAGATGAACGAGGCGATCGTCTCCGGGGAGGACCGAGGTCTGCGCGTGGAGGTCGCGCCGGGCAAGACGTGGGGCATTGCCTCCGTGCCTGAGTTCGTGCTGCCGGAGGGCGCGCAGCGGCTCACCATCCGCGTGGCGGAGCTGGGCGGCGGAGGGAAGTGGCTGGTGAAGCTACTTGGCGACCTGAACGGCGACGGGCGATTCGGCCTGCACACCGAGCACTGGCTGCCGCTGCGCAAGGCCAGTGTCCGACGCAGCCTCAGCGTGCAACTGCACCCCGGCCTCCGGCAGACTCCAGAGCGTCCGCTGGAGCGGCTGGAGTTGGTGGTCGAGGGGCCGCCCGGGGCCTACGCCGTGTTCAGTGGGCTTGACTTCGGCAGTTGAGTGCGCTTACATGTTAGCACAAATGCTGTAATGTAAGCGCATGGTGAGAGCGATGGTGCGGACACAGGTGCAGTTGACGGAGGAGCAGGCGGCGGCGGTCCGGCGGCTGGCGCACGCCGAGGGTGTCTCGATGGCCGAGGTCATCCGCCAGTGCGTGGACCAGCGGTTGCGCGCGAACATGCCGACGAGCGAGGCGGAGATCCGTCGGAGGGCCCTGGAGATCATCGGCATGGTCAAGGACGGGCCGGGAGACCTGTCGGTGAACCACGACGCCTACTTCGCGGAGGCGATCATGCAAGATGGCCGCCTTGATTGACACGTCCGGCCTGATCGCCGTCGTCGACGCTGGGGACGCCCTCCACGGGCCGGCCGCCCGCGCGTGGGAAGCCCTGCTGCAGAGCGGCGAGCCGCTGGTATCGACCAACTACCTCCTGGTCGAGGCGTACGGTGTCCTCCAGAGACGTTTCGGCATGGGGCTGGTGGACGCGGTCTCGAGCAGGTACGAACCCCTGCTACACGTGCACTGGGTGGATGAGGGGACGCACCGGGCGGGTCTGGCAGCGTTCCTGGCGATGAACCGCCGCCGTGTCAGCCTCGTGGACTGCGTGAGCTTCCAGGTGATGCGGAGGCTGGGCCTCACCCGCGCCTTCACGTTGGATCCCCACTTCGTGGAGCAGGGCTTCGAGGTGATCCCCGAGGTCCAGTTGGGTAGCGCCTCGCCTCAGCCCTGATCCGCGTCCCGCACACAGCGCACGAGGCTGGAAACGCGGAGGGCGTCGCCTTGCGGGCCGCGGCCGAAGGGGAAGGCTCGGGGATCGCCGGCCTTGGGGTCGCTGCGCTGTGCGCCGGCGCCGTGGACGTCAAGCCACCGCCCCCACATGCAGCCCCGCGCCTCCCCGAAGCACACATGGCACGCGGCGGCGCCGGGATCACGCTGCCACATGAGCCCCGTGTTCAGGTCGGAGACCGTGCCGTCGCCGTTGTCCCTGTAACCAGGCTGAGCGCCCGCGTACTGCGCATCCTGGCCGAAGAACGCCTGGCCCGGCAGAGGCGCTGCGATCTCCTGCACGCTGTCGTAGCAGGCGACCTGTCCCGTGTCGACCACGACGTAGGTCCCGGCTGAGGCGGCCAACGCGATCGCGACCGTCAGGCTGCAGAGCAGTGCGGCTCGCATGATCCTCAGTCCCCTTCCCTGCGAGGGTCTGCCTTCTGACGAGTACCCCGCAGGGATGACGGGAGCGGGATGGCACACATTTCAGAGGCGTCATGGGCGGGCGGTGGGTCGCGCTACAACTCCCGGAAGATGGAGCTTCCGGCCGGCAGATCGAGGGTGTCCTCGGTGAATGGCTTGTCTCGCAGCAGGTCGAAGTGTGGGTTCCTCCTCACAGTGACCCGCAGCGGGTCATCGGTGGGGTTGTGGACCTCCAGGTTCCATGTCTGCGCGCCGGTCTGGGTGACCTGCAGCCACACGTCCGGATTGTCGGCCGTGACCGGATGCCCCAGGAACAGATCGAGCGCCTCGTTGAGGCTCACCGTCGCCCAGGCTTGCCCCTCGAACATGCCGACCGGCCGGGCCTTGCTCTGGGCGCGGTCGAGCAGGCAGGCCGACCAGCGGTCGTTGAGCCCCGACACCCGGATCGGCAGGCTGGAGACCAGGCGCCCGGTGAGCTGCCCCGAGAAGCACTGCGCCTCGCTCCCGTCGAGATCCAGGATGTACCGTTGGCCCGTCACTTCCCCCGCCTGCAGTGTCGGCTGGTAGCCGCCCGGACCGCCGTCGAGGGCGAAGTCGTGGTAGAAGCGCTCGACGACCTCCGTGCTCGCCGACGGCAGATGCGTCGTGTACGCGGTTGCCCGGGGGACACCGACGAATAGCAGCGCCGCTCGGCCGGTCTCGCCGGCGCTCTGCGGAGCGGCCGCCCCTGGTAGGCGGGCGTTCAGCCGGTTCCGTCCGGGAAGGGTCAGTTGGGCCTCGAGGCCCTCGGTCAGGGAGAACATCGCCGCGCCACCGAGGGGCGAATCGAGGCAGGCGCCGTAGGCGTTCGGACTGAAGGACTCGGCCAACGTGCGCCCCTTGCTGAGCGCGGTGTCCTCCCAGACGCCCGAGTAGCTCGCACCCTCGCTGTTGCGCAGCGCCCAGAGCCGCGATTCCCCCGGCTCGAGGAACGCGATCCCGAACCCGGCATTGGGGAGGTCCCGCAGCAGGCGGATGTCCCACTGCCAGAGGAACACGGCCAGCGGACTGTCGGGGTTCACCTGGAAGCAGTGGCTCCGGCGGGTGACCGCGAAGTCCAGGGCGGGCTCGGTGCGCCAGAGCGTGTGCCAGACATTGTACACGCCCACGCCGTCCGCGAAGTTGTGCTCGAACTTCCCCTCGCCGATGTGCACGTCGCCCGTGTGGAAGAGCCGCCGGGATTCGCTGACGTTGGGTGTCAGCCGCTCACGGCCGTCGGAGGTTGTCAGCACTTGCTCGAACATCTGCGGCTCGCCGCCGGCGGCCCCGTCGAAGGCGGGCGCGCCCAGCAGGCCGTCGTTCTTGAACGTGCCCGCCGGGCTGACGTTGGGCGCCATGCGCTTGTTGGGCGTGGCAAGGGTCTGGTTGCCGCCCAGCAGCAGGCCCGTCCCGTCGCTGCGGGTGACGTAGCCGTAGGAGAGCTGGTTGTTGCGGTCCGAGCACATGAACTCCTCGAGCCGGTGGTTGCGGTCCCACTGCTCGCCGCTGATCGCCCGCCCGCCCTGCGTGTCAGTGGCGATGAGCACCAGGTTATGCTGCTTGTCATGGTTCAGGTCGAGGGTGAACTCGAAGTCCTGGGCCCCCTGCGGCAGGTACCGCCGGAAGGGCTCCGGGCCATCGAGGACGAGCACCTCTCGCAGGCCAACGTCCGAGGTGACCCGCCCCTTCAGCGGCCAGCGGTAGTTCTCCCACACGAAGTCGCCCGGGTTGTCGCCGCCGTAGTCCCGCTGGCCCGTGTAACACCAGCTCTCGACCTGCGGACCGCTGGTGACGTACGGCTTGGCGGGATTGTCGGGGTAGAAGTTCCAGTGGTTGAAGTAGTCGGCGATCTTGCTCTCCGGTGACAGTGGGCCGCAGACGGTGTTGCCGCCGTTCTCGGGCATCCGCAGCACCGTGCGCCATGTCGCGGTCGCAAGGGCGGCGGGATCGTCCATCAGGTCGATCGCGAGCGGCGTCGGCCCGTTGCCGAAGTCCACCAGTTGCAGGTACTCCTGGGTCGCGTCCTCAACGGGCTTCCCGTCTTGGCTGGTCACTACGGCTGTCGCATCCCAGTTGGAGAAGAAGTTCGCGAAGGGCGCGGCATCCTGCCCGAACAGGTAGTTGCCTGCCGACAGCTTGAAGCTGCCGATGGAGTAGGCGTAATCGAGCGTCGTCATGGCGAGCTGCCCGGGGACGTAGGGGTCCTTGGGGCCGATCTCCGCGTCGCGGGAGACGAACGTCTTCCCGTCCTTCGTGAGGAACTTGGGGTCCGGGTACGGGAACGTTGTGCCGAAGTAGAAGTAGTGGTTGCCGACTTCGTCGTCGA
>VGFB01000418.1 GCA_016869015.1 Armatimonadota bacterium | reverse complement strand
CTAACTTCCGTCCCTGGAAGCCTAGATCTAGTTAGACCGGCTGTCAAGGTCTCAGATGCGGGCCTCGCAGGTGGATGGCCCGTCGCCACGCGAGTAGTGGACAGAACGTCCGGCGACCGCGAAGGCAGTCAGGGTCCGCAAGCCAGCGAGTGTCGCCGGACGGGAGACGGCGCCACGAGGATCGCCGAGCTCAGTCTGCCGGCTGAAACGGCGACCCGGTCAGCAGCCCTGTCCCTCGTAGGAGCCGGGCCGGAACCCCAGCTCGCGCGCGGCGGCGCGCACCGCCGCGTCGATCATGTGCAGACGCGTGAACGTCGGCCGGCCGATGACCACGCGGAGCGAGAGACCGTCCAGGTACGCGCAGAAGCGGAGCGCGAAGTCATCCGGGTCTACCCTCGCGAACTCACCTCGGCGGACGCCGAGCGCGATGATGTCTGCGAGGTCGTCCTCCCAAGCACGGTCCAGCTCCAGCTCGACCTCTACCATCGAGAGGTCATGCGGCGCCCGCAGCCACAGCTCGAGCCAGATGGCGACTTCCGGGTCGGCGCGCCCGGAAGGCGTGAAGAGCTCGATGAACCGCACCAGCCGGTCACCCGCGCCTTCTATGGTCTCGAACTCCTCACGCCGCCGTCGCGTGGCCTGCGATTCGCTCCAGCGCAATGCCTCGACGAGGACTTCGGCTTTCGTGCGGAAGTGATAGAGCACGTTCGCGGGACTCATGCCTGCGATCTCGGCGATGTCGCTCATGCGAGTCTCATGGAGGCCTTGCGTCGAGACCACCTGCATCGCGGCCTCGAGGATGCGTTGCCGCGCCGCAAGGCCTGTCTGGTAGTGCTCTCGACCGTTCGCGGAGGACTCCCCGCGCGTCCCCTTGCTTCGGGTCATCAGGAACCTCCCCAAGCTCCCCCATCCGCCGCAGCCGAGCGCAGTGGTCGGGACTCGCGACGAACAACTCCGAGCAGAGAGGGCCGGAGCGCCCGGCCCCACGCCTCACCAGTGCGACCGCGATCGACCCCCCTCCTCACCATAGCAGCTTCCGTGCGGGGGTATTCGCCGGTCGACCCGGCGGGCTGCCGGCGCTGGGTCCGGCCGGCGGCTCGACGCACGGCGTCGAGCCGCCGGCAACCACGTCCCTCACATGGGTCCGCCTGTACTTGTCGCCCCCCGACCGCGCCGTATCGGCCTCAGGGCCGTCCCGCCTGCTCCAGTGCTTCCTGGTACGCAGACCATTCGGAGTCGCTGATGAGCCCCTGCTCGCGGCAGTGCTCCCTGGCCTCCCGCAGTACGTCCTCGATGATCCCCTCCTCGTCTGCCGACAGAGCCTTGGGTCTGTGCTCCGCCACGATCTGCTCCACCTTGGCTCTCGCCTTGTCGATCAGCTCGGGCTTGCCCGCGGCCACCCAGTCCTCGTAGGGGCCGATGTCCGCAACCGAGGGGAGGAAGCGATCTCGTATCCAGTGCTCGCGCGTGTGCGGAGTGTTCAGGAAGCTGGTGGGCTCGCTCCCCATGGCCAGCTGAAGGTCGATCGCCAGCGACTCCTCGGTGATCTCGGCGCCGAGGAGGTACCGACCGATCGCGCCGGCGATGTCGTCGTCCATCACGGCCAGCACCGCACTGTAGCCCAGCTCGGTGGCGAAGCTGCCTTGGAAGACGTTCATGTGGCTGCCGGTCATGATGCTCGACAGGATCCCGAGCGCCTTCTCCCAGGCGGCCTGGAAGTCGAACATCTTGGATTCGCCGCAGAACCCCTGGGCGGCCGCGATCGGCAACTGGTATCGCCTGCACAGCTGGTTGCCCATGCCCTCCGCGTACCAGCTCTCGGGCGAGGCGTTGATGGGGCTCGCCCACTTTGGGTGGAGGAACCCGCCGGCCATCTCGACGCTCAGCGCGGCGCGTTCGTCGATGAGCTTGGCCAATGTGACGAACGCGATAGTGGCTGCCCACCACTGCACGACGAGGCCGGCGATCGTAGCAGGAGCGGTCGCGCCCGCGTAGCCGCCGGGGCAGGCCTCGAGTCCCCAACCGAGCGGGGCGTAGATGAGCATCGCGTCCACAGCATCCTCGGTGAGCGAGAGCGGCGGCGCGATGTCGATGTCGACGTCGGGCTGAACGCCGAGACCCTGTGCCATCTTGACGTTGAACTCGTCGAAGTGCTTGAGGTAGCCGACGTGCTGCGGCTTGCCGGACATCCGGTAGGCGCTGGCGACGCACTCGAGATGCTGCATCGCCGGAGGCACGCCCACGATGTCGCTGATGCTCTGGGTGGAGTCGAGCACGTGCACGTTGGGCAGCGCATCGGCCACCAGATACGCCTCGTCGACCTCCTTGAGCGTCCCCGGGCGCAGCTCCCATGTGTCGGGGTCCACGTAGCGCATGCCCATGCCCTGCATGAAGTGATAGCGACTCCCCCCAAGACGGACGGCAGTCGCGGGATCGCGGCCCGTGAGCGAGTAGCTCGACGGGATACGACGCATGCATTCCTCCGCGACCGAGCTGGGGATGCGCACGAGCTGGGCGTCGGAGTCGACCCGGCAGCCGCCCTCCGCCAGCACCTCGAGGCCACGGCTGTGACGCACGTGCACACCGCCGCGCTCGAGCAGCTCCAGCGCGGCGCCGTGGATGAGGTCTTCCTCACTGCGGCTGAGGAGGTCGGTCGGTCGGAAGCGACGGATGAAGCCGGTCATGAGGCCACCTCCTCCTGCGTGCCGAGCAACGACTTGGCGATGCCCACGGCCTGGGCCGCCGAGGCGCCATAAGCATCGGCCCCGACGGCCAAGGCGAAGTCCTCCGTGATGGCCCCGCCGCCCAGCATCACTTTCACTCCGCTCCGCAGTCCTTCCGCCTCGAGCAGTTCGAGGACGCTCCGCGCCTCACTGGCGGTACTGGTGAGCAAGGCGGAGAGGCCCAGGAGGCCGGCGCCGGTCTCCTTGACGGCCGCGACGAACCGTTCTGGCGGCACGTCGATGCCCAGGTACTCGACGTTGAATCCCGCGCCCACCATCAGCGAGCTCACGATCTGGATCCCGATGCTGTGGATGTCGCCCTTGACGGTGCCCAGCACCGCTGTGCCCAGCATCTGTCCGCCGCCGCGCAGCCTGGCCTGCTCCTGCAGCACCGAGAGTGCCCCCTGGGCGCTCTCGGACGCCCCGATCATGTCGGGGAGCCACATCGTCCCGGCCTCGAACTCCGCCCCGATGTCGGACAGCACGTCCGCGATGGCGTCGAAGCCAAGCGCGGGGTCTTCCCCGGCCGACACCAGCGCCAGCGCCTCCTCACGCGCCGCCTGCGCGTCGTAGGCGCGGATAGCCTGGTCGAGTCGTTTCAGCGTTCCGGTCACCACGTCATCCCTCCTCGGTATCGCGTCTGTCCTGCTGTCGACGGCCGTCAAACGGCCCCGCGGCCCTGTCTCCGCGCGGCTGTTGCTGTGTGATGCAATGGACGTTGCCGCCGCCGAGCAGGATCTCCCGTCCGGCGACGGTGACGACCTCACGGTGGGGGAAGAGCCGCTCGAGAGTCGCCTTCGCCACCGCGTCCTGTGGATCGTCGAACACCGGCATGATCACGCCACCCTCGACCAGGGCGTAGTTGAGGTAGGACGCGGCCGCCTTGTCGCCGGCCATGCGCGGGGTGGATCCCATGGCGACGTCCACGCCCCAAGCCTCCTCTTCGGTCACCACCACCTCTGCAGGCAGGGGAAGCGTATGGACCTCGAGGCGCCTTCCCTTCGCGTCGCAGCTGTCTCTCAGGCGCCGCAGGTTGTCCTGCAGGAGTCCGTAGCGCCAATCTCTGCGGTCCTCCGTGACGACCGCGAGGACGACACCGGGCCTGACGAAGCAGGCCACGTCGTCGACGTGACCGTTGGTCTCCTCCGGATCGATCCCGTGCTCGAGCCAGATGACCACCTCGACGCCCAGGTAGTCCTGCAGGTGTCGCTCGATCGCTGCACGGCCCAGCCCCGGGTTGCGGCCCGCCGAGAGCAAGCACTCCTCGGTAGTCAGGAGGGTTCCTTCGCCGTCGGTGTAGAACGAGCCGCCCTCCATCACGAGTGGGGCCTGGTACCGATCCACCCCCTCGATCTCCGCGACCTTGGCAGGCACGAGCTGATCCTTGTCCCAGGGGAAGTACAGGCCGTCGTGCAGCCCACCCCATGCGTTGAACACCCAGTCGACGATCCGCACCGTGCCGCTGTCGTCGACGACGAAGGTCGGGCCGCAGTCGCGCATCCAGGCGTCGTCACTGCTGATCTCGACCACGCGTACGTGCGGCGGGAGCTGGTGACGCGCGTTCTCGTACTGATCGTGATTGACGCCTACGCTCACCGGCTCGAACCGGGCGATCGCCGACGCGACCTCGACCCAGGCGCGCTGCGCAGGCTTGGCCCCAAGGCGCCAGTTGTCCGGCCGCTGTGGCCAGAGCATCCAGGTGCGCTCGTGAGGTTCGAACTCGCCCGGCATGCGGAAGTCGTCGGCACGAGGCGTGGACTGCAGGCTCCGCGCCATGTCTCCCCCTTTCCGAGATGCCGTCTCGCGGCGACTATTACTGACTATTAATCAGTATATGCTCAATGCTAGCATCACCATCGCGACTGAGTCAAGCTCAGAATGCTTGGCCTACAGACCCGCCACTCACGGACAGTACACTGATTATCACTCAGTAATATCGGTCCGATTCAGCGTACATCGACCTGCGAGGTGAGCTGGGAGCCGCACGCTGCCGACCCCGCGGGGCGCGCCGGCGGCGAGGTCGAGCGGCCCACACGTGGTCCGCGCCTTCCCTGGGGGCGCGATCCGCTCAGCTGCATGCGCCCAACCGTGATCTCGCCGGACACTGGTATGGTGTCGTC